>JBJMLP010000268.1:0-4368 GCA_045805245.1 Actinomycetota bacterium
CGATCACGAAGGCCCATGACCACCACCAGACGGCTTCGATCTTCTGGGCGACCAACACCTTGAACATCGCGATCACGAGCAAAGCCGCGCCGAGCAATCTCGCCAGCGTGATGCTGGGCCCCTGCACCGGAAGCATGTATGTCCGGGCTCCGGTGACCGTCACGAACAGCGTTGACCCGGGTGATACGAGGTTCACGACGGACCGAGGGAGAAATGCGAGCCAGAGGCCTGCCACTCCCCACACCGCGGCGTGGAGGAACAAGACTCCTCTGAGGCTCTTCACGCAGCCGCATTCTTGCAGCTCAGTGCCTCGGGTGGCCTTCCGGTACAATGGGGCGCTTCCGGAGCCCAGGCTGGTTCGACGCCGGGCTCCTTTCCGTGAAGCCTGACCGGAAACACGCAACAGAGGGTGATGGGATGACGGACGGACCCCGCGTCGCGGTGATCGGGCTCGACTGCGCGCCCGCGAAGCTCGTATTCGGAGATCTCCTCGACGAGATCCCGAACATCCGCAAGCTCATGGAGAGTGGGATGCACGGCGACCTCGCCTCCATCACGCCTCCGATCACGGTTCCGGCGTGGGCGTGCTCCATGAGCGGCAACACGCCCGGCCAGCTCGGCATCTACGGGTTCCGGAACCGCAAGGACAACACCTACGACGGTCTCTCGATCGCGACCTCCGAGGCGGTGAAGCAGCCGCAGGTCTGGGATCTCCTCGGACAGCAGGGAAAGAAGTCGCTCCTGATCGGCGTGCCGCCCGGCTATCCGCCGAAGGCGCTGGAGGGCTGGCGCGTCTCGTGTTTCCTCACGCCACCGTCGGCGAAGAGCTATGCGTATCCGCAGGAGCTCCAGGGCGAGGTGGAAGAGGAGCTCGGCGGCCCCGGCCGGTACATCTTCGACATCCCGAACTTCCGCGAGAAGGGGATGGAGGAGGTCCTCGACCAGGTGTTCAAGATGACGGAGCGCCGCTTCAAGGTCGCGCGCCGGCTGATCAAGAACAAGCCGTGGGACTTCTTCATGATGGTGGAGATGGGCCTCGACCGGCTCCATCACGTCTTCTGGCACTTCTACGATCCGACCCACCCGAAGTACGAAGCCGGCAACCCATTCGAGTCGGCGTTCCAGGACTACTACCGGTTCGTGGACAACGAGGTCGGTGCGCTCCTCGAGCTCATACCCGAGGACGCGATCACGATCGTGATGTCCGACCACGGCGCGCGCCGGATGATGGGCGGCATCTGCTTCAACGACTGGTTGATGCAGGAGGGCTACCTCACGATGTCCGAGCCGCTCGGCGGAACGATGCCGATCGCGAAAGCGCCGATCGACTGGAACCGCACGATCGCCTGGGGCGACGGCGGCTATTACGGCCGCCTGTTCCTGAACGTGAAGGGACGGGAGCCGCAGGGGACGGTCGATCCGGAACGCTACGAGGATGTCCGCGCGGAGCTCGCCGCGAGGCTCGAGGCGATGCCCGGCCCGGACGGAGGGCTTCTCAACACCAAGGTCATCAAGCCGCAGGACGTCTATCCGGAGGTCCGAGGCGTCGCACCGGACCTCATCGTCTACTTCGGAGACCTCGACTGGCGCTCCGTCGGCACGGTCGGCAATCCGAGCGTGTTCACCTACGAGAACGACACCGGCCCGGACGGAGCGAACCATGACCGCACGGGCGTCTTCATGATGAAGGGCATGCCGGGCCAGAAGGACGGCCAGGTCGACGGCCTGAAGCTGATCGACGTCGGTCCTTCGATCATGAAGCTCTACGGCATCGAGACCCCGGAGGGGGCGACGGGGAGGAGTTTCCTTTGACGCATCACGAGCAGAAGGGCTTCACGGCCTGGTTCACGGGCCTCTCGGGCTCCGGAAAGTCGACGATCGCCGAGATGCTGTACCACGAGCTGAAGGCGCGCAACCTGAAGGCGGAGATCCTCGACGGTGACGTCGTGCGGCAGAACCTCTCCAAGGGCCTCGGCTTCTCCAAGGAAGACCGCGACACGAACATCGCGCGGATCGCGTTCGTCGCGGATCTGTTGACGCGGAACGGCGTCGCCACGATCTGCTGCCCGATCTCGCCCTACAAGGAGACGCGCGACGCCGCTCGCGAGCTGATCGGCAACTTCGTGGAGATCTACGTGTACGCGACGGTCGACGAGATCGCCGAGCACCGCGACCCGAAAGGCCTCTACAAGAAGGCGCTCGCGGGGGAGATCAAGGACTTCACCGGCGTGAGCCCCGATGCGCCGTACGAGGCGCCCGTGGATCCCGAGCTCACCGTCGACACGCTCTCCGAGACGCCGGACGAGTCGCTGCAGCTGGTACTCGACAAGCTCGCGGAGCTCGGCTACATCGCCGACGCGACGAGGATGGCCGAGGGCCCGAAGCAGCACTCGGGCCTGACCGACCTCCGCACCACCGCGGCGGGAACCGTCGCCGAGGGCCGGTAGCGAGCGTCAGCTCTCCGGGAGCCGGAGGCTCCCCTTGTCGTCGAGCCGGAACCCCGGGTTGTGGGCGATCTCCCAGGGATGCCCGTCGGGGTCCGTGAACACGCCCGCGTAGCCGCCGTAGAAGGTCTCCGCAGGCTCGCGCGTGATCGCGGCGCCGGCCTTTCGAGCCCGCTCGACGATGGACGCGACCTCCTCGCGGCTCCGGACGTTGTGCGCGAGCGTGACCCCGCCCCAGCCGCGGGTGTCGGAGATGCCGCTGTCCTCCGCGAGCTTCTCACGGCTCCAGAGCGTGAGGACGGAGTCGCCGATCTGGAAGAAGACCGTCTCGTGGACGTCCATGCCGGCGCTCCAGCCGAGGCGCTCGTAGAACGCCCGGGAGGCGGCCACATCCGCGACTCCGAGGGTGATCAGGCTGACGCGCTGCTCCATGCGGCGACTCTAGCAACGGGGCCGGACGGGCTCGTCGCATGCGTCCGGGAGCCCTGGTAACGTTCGAACATGTACGGACCGTGACGCCCGCCCTTCCCCGGGTGGGCGTTTCGCGTTTCCGGCGCGGTGGCCAGAAGCGGGGACGGCAAGCGAAGCGGAGGGATCGCATGGAGCTCGAGATCGGTGCGGGGAAGACGGCTCGGAGGGCCTACGGGTTCGACGAGGTCGCGATCGTTCCGTCGCGGCGGACGCGTGACCCCGACGACGTGGACATCTCCTGGGAGATCGACGCCTATCGCTTCGAGCTCCCGATGCTCGCCTCGGCGATGGATGCGGCCGTGTCTCCCTCCAGCGCGATCGAGATCGGACGGCTGGGCGGCCTCGCGGTCCTGAACCTCGAGGGGCTCTACACGCGGTACGACGACCCCGACCCGATCTTCGAGGAGATCGCGAAGCTCGAGGACGAGAAGGCGACCCGCCGGATGCAGGAGCTCTATCTCGAGCCCATCAAGCCGGAGCTCGTCACCAAGCGCATCCGGGAGATCAAGGAGGCCGACGTGGTCGCCGCCGCCTCGCTCACGCCTCAGCACGTGCGCGAGTACTCCAAGCTCATCCTGGACGCCGAGCTCGACATCCTCGTGATCCAGGGGACGGTCGTGTCGGCCGAGCATGTCTCCACGCGGACGGAGCCGCTGAACCTCAAGGAGTTCATCGCCACCTACGAGCTTCCGGTCATCGTCGGCGGATGCGCGTCCTACTCAACGGCGCTCCACCTGATGCGGACGGGAGCGCAGGGCGTCCTCGTGGGCGTCGGACCCGGCGCCGCCTGCACCACCCGCGGCGTCATCGGCGTCGGCGTTCCGCAGGCCACGGCGATCGCGGATGCGGCTGCGGCCCGGAGGGAGCATCAGCACGAGACCGGGCGCTACGTCCACGTGATCGCCGACGGCGGGATGCGCACCGGTGGAGATATCGCCAAGGCCGTCGCGTGCGGCGCGGATGCGGTCATGATCGGCTCGCCGCTCACCCGCGCGTACGAGGCCCCCGGACGCGGCTACCACTGGGGGATGGCCACGTTCCATCCGACGCTTCCTCGAGGAACGCGAGTGAAGACGAAGCAGATCGGCTCCCTCTCGGAGATCCTCGTCGGGCCGGCGCACGAGAACGACGGGACGCTCAACCTCTTCGGAGGTCTTCGGACCTCGATGGCGACGACCGGCTACGCGAACGTGAAGGAGTTCCAGAAGGCGGAGCTCGTGATCGCGCCGTCGATCCGCTCGGAGGGGAAGACCTACCAGCGCTCGCAGGGCGTCGGGATGGCGTGAGCGCGGTTCCCGACGATCCGCAGCCGGTCCTCGTCCTCGACTTCGGAGCGCAGTACGCGCAGCTGATCGCCCGCCGCGTGCGGGAATGCCACGTCTACTCGGAGATCGTTCCGTTCGACGTGTCGGTGGAGACGCTGCGCTCGCGACGGCCCGCGGGCTTGATCCTC
>JBJMLP010000269.1:0-3789 GCA_045805245.1 Actinomycetota bacterium
CGGACGAGACCGGCTTGCCGTTCTCCGTGACGTGGACGTCCTCGCTCGAGAGCGTGGTCGAGCCCGGTGTCGAAACGGTCACCTTCACGGCGGGGAACTGGCCGGTGTCGACGCTCCGGATGCTGGTGACGGGCGCCTGCGCGGTCGTTCCGGCGAACGCGGGCGCGGTCGAGAGCGCGAGCACCGCTCCGAGCACCCCGGCGAGGAACTTGCCGCGCACGATCAGATCCCGTAGTCCGGCGAGAACAGGTTCGGGTCGACGAACACGCCGCGCTCCGCGAGCTTGTCGAGGAACGCGGGCGCGAGTCCGGTCGCCTTCAGGTGGCCGCGGAACTTGCCGTCCTCGTCCACGCCGGCGTTGAAGTCGAAGAGGAAGAGGTCCTGCAGCGTGATGACCTCGCCCTCCATGCCGACGACCTCGGTGACGTGGGTCAGGCGACGGGAACCGTCCTTCAGGCGCGACTGGTGGACGATGAGCTGCACCGCGTTGGAGATCTGCTCGCGGATCGCCCGCTGGCCGAGGTCCATCCCCGCCATCATCGAGACCGTCTCGAGCCGCGAGAGCGAGTCGCGCGGCGAGTTCGAGTGGATCGTCGAGATCGATCCGTCGTGACCGGTGTTCATCGCCTGCAGCATGTCGAGGGCCTCCCCGCCGCGGACCTCTCCGACGACGATGCGGTCGGGCCGCATGCGCAGGGAGTTCTTGACGAGGTCGCGGATGGAGACCTCTCCCCTGCCCTCGATGTTGGCCGGGCGGTACTCGAGACGCACCACATGCGGCTGCTGAAGCTTGAGCTCCGCGGCGTCCTCGATCGTGATGATGCGCTCGTCGTCGGGGATGAACGACGACAGCACGTTGAGCGTCGTCGTCTTTCCGGCACCGGTTCCGCCGGAGACCATGATGTTGATCTTTCCGCGGACGCAGCTCTCGAGGAAGTCGACGACCGGCGTCGTCATCGTGCCGAACTGGACGAGGTCCTCGGCCTGATACGGGTCGGCCGCGAACTTCCGGATCGTGAGCGCCGGACCGTCGAGGGAGAGCGGCGGGATGATCGCGTTGACGCGGGAGCCGTCCGGCAGGCGCGCGTCGACGTACGGCGAGGCCTCGTCGATGCGGCGTCCCACCTTTCCGACGATCTTGTCGATCGTGCGACGGAGCTGACCTTCATCGTGGAACTTCGTTCCGGACCAGTAGAGCTTTCCGGCGCGCTCCACGTAGATCGTGTCCCAGCCGTTCACCATGATCTCCGTCACGTCCGGGTCGCGGACGAACGGCTCCAGCGGCCCCAGACCGAGGACGCTGTCTCCGATCTGACGGACGATGAGGAGCTTCTCCTGCGCGGAGAGGGAGGCGTCCTCCTCGTCGAGAAGTTCCCGGAGGCGTTGGTGAACCAGGCCCTCCAGCTCGGTGTCGGACAGTGTCGCGTCGTAGAGGCTCGGGCCGAGGACCTCGACCAACCGCTCCTGCACGCGGGAGCGCACGTCGGCGATCCGGTCCTTCTGCTGGGCCTTCGCCAGCCGGTCTGCGAGCGACATCGTCCTCCTCCTCGATACGGACTAGGTGCGGGCGAACAGGCGGCGCTTCTTCGACTTGTCGTCGGCCTGCTCGTCCCCCTCGCGCTTCTTGCTCGACACGCCGGTCAGGCGCATCGCGAGCTCACGGATGCTGGTCGAGATCTTCGAGTTCGGTTCCTCCAGATACGCTGGCCGGCCACGGTTCAGCGACATCGGAACCAAGCGGTCGGAGGGGATCATCTGGTCGACCTGGATCTTCATGACCCGCTCCACGTCGCTCGAGTCCAAGCCCACCTTGCTGTCCGCTCGGTTCAGCACGATGCGGAACCGATCGCGCGGGATGCCGATGCCGACGAGCGTGTCGAGCGCCTTGGAGAGGTGCTTCACGCCGACCACATCGAGCGCCGTCACGAGGCAGATGGCATCGGAAAGGTCGAAGCAGGACAGCGCGAGGTCCGTGTAGTCGGCGGAGGCGTCCACCACGATGTACGGGAACTGGCTCCGCAGCGCGCGAAGGAACTTTCCGACCGCCTCTCCGCCCGGCGTCTCCACCGTCGGGTCCGGCTGCGCACCGAACGCATAGAGGTGGTCGGTGATCTGATGCGCGTGATTCATGATCGTCTCCCGGTTGGCGCCCTCCCCGAGATCGATCAGATCCTGGATCTGGTACTTCGGCTCGATCCCGAAGTAGGAGAAGACGTCGCCCATGTCGACGTCGAGGTCGACGGCGGCCGTGTCCTTCCCGGTGACGTCGGCGATCGCGGTCGCCAGATTCGTCGTGAGCATCGTCTTCCCGGTGCCGCCCTTGGACGAGAAGATCGAGACGACCATGCCGCGCTGCGAAGGGTTGTCCGCCATCGCGCCGCGGAGCGAACGCAGATTGCTGGCCCATGCGATCGCGCGATCCACCGCGTCCCGGAGCTCTTGCGCTCCCTGCGTGAGATCGACGACGTCACGGATCCCCGCCCGCATCGCGGCGGGCAGGAGCCCGTTCCATGAGTGGTCGCGGACCATGACGATCGCGGTGGCCGGCGCGGAGCGTCCGACGAACTCGGCCAGGCCGAGCGCGTCCGGCTCCTTCACCTCGGGCGAGAGGACCAGCACATCGATCGGATCGTCCGCGTTGACGATGAGCTCCTCCGCGGCGGTCGCGCTCGGGACCCAGTCCAGGGCGTCGGGCTCGACCTCGAGCGCACGTGCCAGCTGTTGACGGAACGACTGAGGCGTTCCGACGGCAACGACTCCCGACTCCGTCACTTGACCACCTCGGCGAACGAGATCGGCTTCTGCTTCTTGCCCTGCTCACCCGGCGGAAGGAGCGCCACCCAGACGCGTCCCTGGTCCATCGTGAACGCGAGTCGCTGAGCGTCCTGCGGGGTCAGCGCCATCGTCACGAGGAACTGAGAGGACGTGGATGCCTTCGTTTCCGGGCGGATCACGTCGAGCACCTGAACGTCGGGCACCAGATCGACCGTGACGGTGTCGCCGTTGGGCGGATCGAACGTCCCGTAGATCGCGATGTGGTTGCTCTGGAAGATGTGTCCGGAGACGCCCTGTTGCGAGTTGATCTGGAACGTCTCCGCCTGCATGCCCTTCGGGATCGCGAGCGGCCCACCGGCGACGGAACCGTTGACGCGGGCGATCGGGATCTGCTCGCCCTCAAGGATCGTCTGGCTCGTCGTCTTGCCCTGGAGCTGCTGAACGTTCGTGATCGCTCCCGGGACGAGGTCCTCGGTCGGCACGGCCTTGGTCACGAACGCACCGGAGCTGACGAGACCGTCGAGGCTGGTTCCCGACGGGATGACCTGCTTCGAGACGATCACCTGCGTCGTGGTTCCGCCGCTGGTCGCGTCGGACTTCACGCCGTTCACGTACAGGAACACTGCCGCCGTAGCGCCGATCGCTAGGAGGAAGGCCAGCACCACCACAAGCCCTCTTTCCTTCATCTTGGGTCTCCTCTCAGGCCACCGTTTCCGCTCTCGAGTCCGCTATCCCACGAGCCGGACGGCCCGTTCGCCGAAGTCCGACCCACCGACCACGGGGACA
Source organism: Actinomycetota bacterium (assembly GCA_045805245.1). GTDB lineage: Bacteria > Actinomycetota > UBA4738 > UBA4738 > JBJMLN01 > JBJMLN01. Next base: position 3,562 of record JBJMLP010000269.1, read on the forward strand.
CCTGGCTGCGAGGTTGGCCCCGCCCATTCGGTGTGAAGCGTGATCGTGCTTCCGTTATCGAGGCTTAGGACGGTCACCATTACGAATCCGAGAACATTCACCAGGATGCCCCCCGAAGGCCCGCCGTCGTACAGGGGTGTATCCGCGACCACGGGGAACGTGAGCACCTGACCGACGGCTTGGTCGAAAACCGACGTGCTTCGACCGTTGTCCCCGCAGACGGGCGTC
>JBJMLP010000270.1:0-16108 GCA_045805245.1 Actinomycetota bacterium
GTGCGAACGACACCACGGCGAGGTTCTGGAGGACGGAGATCCATCCCTCCCCGCCACCGGCCCACGACGCGTTCTGCGTCGTCGTCGCGATCATCGCGGCCGCATAGAGCGTCGCGACCGTGATGGCTGCGGCGGCGAGCCACCGGATCTGGAGACGCTCGGTCGGGTCGCCGCGGCGGTACCGAACGACCAGGCTCACGGCTGCGGCGATGATCCCGAGCGGGATCGTGGCGATCGAGATGACGGCGACCGCGAGGAACGGCTTCAGCGCCTCGATGCCGAAGGGGTTCCGGAGCTCCGGATAGCCGTTGTCCGCGAGGCTCCCGGGCCCGAAAAGGACGGCGAGGCTCGAGACGACGATCCCGATCCCCACCGTCCACGCGACCCAGCGCCATCGCGGGGACGGCAGGTGGCCGTCGGGAAACAGCAGCAGCACGAACGTTCCCGCGATGCCGATCTCGGGAACCCACGTCCACTGCGTGGAGGCGATCGCCCATTCGGCTCCCGCCCATCCACGCGAATAGGCGAGCACCCCGTACGCCTCGGTCGGGATCGCCAGGATCACACCCATGCCGAGCATCAGCCAGCCGAGCGTGTTCTCGGGCCGGCGAAGCGCCAGGATCAGGCCGACGGCCGGAAACAGGGCGAACGTGATCGTGAAGCCGAGGTCTCCGAGAAGACTGGAACTCGGAGGGCGTGGGCCCGTGCGGGCCGCGACCAACAGCCCGATTTCGGCAAGGAGAAATACGGCGAAGACGGCGAAGAGCGACTTCGCGAGCAGCCGGGACCGTTCGGGGGTCACCGGGAGCCTCCCGTCCGAACTTCCTCTGGAACGACACTCGGTGGAGGAGGAGGTGGAGGCGGCGCAGCGTCGACCGCGGACCCGGGCACGGCGACGAGGCCTGGAACCGAACCCGCCACGGTCGTCCCCGCGCCCGGAGCGCTCTCCACGCGCATCGACCCGCCGAGCGCGGAGAGACGGTCCGAGATGCCTTGGAGACCGGTCCCGTATCCGGTGTTCGAGGGATCGAATCCCACGCCGTCGTCGTGCACCTCGAAGCGAACGGAGTCGTCGTCGGCCGACAACGAGATGACGACGCTTGAGGCCTCCGCGTACTTCGCGACGTTCTGGAGCGCCTCCAGAACCGAGAAGTAGACCGCTGCTTCGATCTCCTCCGGAAAGCGGCCGACACCATCCGCGGATACCGTCGCCGGAAGGCCGGACTTGTGCGCCTGGGCTTCGAGCGCCGCCGGAAGCCCCTTGTCCGCGTGGAGCGGCGGTTAGTTCCCGCGTGCGAGGTCGCGGAGGTCCTCGAGCGCCGTGTGCGTCTCCGTCTCCATCTGCTCGAGCATCGCCTCCGCCTTCTCGGCGTCCTTGGAGGTGAGCGAGCGCGCGAGCCGCATCTTCACGCTGAGCGCGACCAGCTGTTGCTGCGCGCCGTCGTGGATGTTGCGCTCGAGCCGGCGTCGCTCCGCGTCCTGCGCGGAGACGATCCGACGCTGCGATGCGCGGAGGTCCTCCACCAGCTGGACATTTCGGAGCGACAGACCGGCCTGGGCCGCGAGGTCCCGCACGAGCTTCTCCTTCGCCGGCGTCATCGGATCGTTGGGCGGCATCTCGACCGAGAGCGCACCGAGCAGCGACCCGCGGTCGCGCACCTCGAAGCCGATCTCCGGCGCCATCGACGGCAGCGCGTCTCCGGTGCAAGCGAGCGGCGCCGGGAGCGCCTCGCCCGCCGGCCAGGAGCTGACCGGACGAAGCTCCCCTCCGACCTGCAGCCACACGCGGGCAGAGCTCGCTCCGACGCCCTGACCGAGGATCTGCGCCATCCGCTCCAACACGTCGTCGGTGGCGTACGAGTCCCCCATCCGTTCGGAGAACTCCGTGAGGACCTCGTACGGCGTCGCGCGCTCCCCGTAGACCAGGCGGTCAGCGATGCGTCGGGCGAACCGCGCGACGGGACGGAATGCGAGGCCGAGACACAATGCGATCACGAACAACGACACCGAGCTCTGCCGGCCGGATGCGACCGCGCCGAACAGCCACACGAGCGCGCCGTAGACGGCGACGACGATCAGGGCGAGCGTTCCGGCGATCAACGCCTTCTTCACGACGAGGTCCAGGTCGTAGAGGCGGTACTGGAGCACCGCGATCCCGATCGCAACCGGGATCGTGATGAAGGCGGCTCCGCTGACGATGTTGTCGAACCACGCACCCACGCCGAACGCGGCCGCGACGGTAGTGGCGATGAAGCCGACGACCACGGCGAGCAGGGAGAAAGCGACCCACTTGATCTGCTGACGCTCCACACCGGTCGCGCGACGGAACCGGAGGGTCAACGACAGGACGCCCGCTCCGAGCGTGACGATCAACAGCGCGCTGACGACGAAGTCGGAGATCTCGAGATTCCCGAACGCCTTGACGTACAGAGGGTTCGCGACATGAGCGGCATTCACGGACCCGACGAGGATCCGCTGGCCGAACAGGATCCCGCAGAAGAGGAACACGAGGAGGCCGCTGGCGACCCACACGAGCCACCGCCACCGAGCCGACAGGACGTGCCCGTCCGGAAAGAGGAGCGGCAGGAACAGGAGCACCGGGATGATCCCAATCACCCAACCGATGTTCGAGAGCAACGCGGCGAGCACGATCGGGGCTCCCTCGGTCGTGCCCTCTCGGAAGAGCATCGTGACCAACTCTCCACCGACAAACGAGACGACCGTGATCGCCGAGCCGTAGAGGAGGAGGCCTCCGATCCGATTTCCCGGCGCTCGGCTGAGGATGAGGGCGCCGACGACGCAGAACATGCCGAAAGCGACGACGAACGGCGCCTGCCCCGCGAATGACTCGCCATTGTGGAATACGAGGATCGACCCATAAACGGCGAGCGCGGAGAACGCGGCCACCACACCCCAAGGCCAACGGGCGGGAGGAGCGACTCGCCCGTTGCCGCTCCGCGCCGTCGCGACGCTCACGCGACGACGTCCTCGGTCTTGACTCGGTAGACCTCGACCGGCTCCTCCCGTCCTTTCACCGTTCGCAGGCCGATCGGCTCAGCGGGGACGCCGTCCGCCTCCGCGATCGTCGCGGCGCTCGCCACGACCTCGCCGCCCTCCGCCTCGGACTGGAGACGCTGCGCGACGTTCACGGCATCTCCGATGACCGTGTACTCCAGCCGTCCTCCGCCGCCGACCGCCCCCGCGATCACCTGGCCGGTGTTCACTCCGACACCGATATGGAGCGCGTCGAGCGCGGCCGCTCCCCAGCCCTCGTCATTGAGTTCCGACTGGCGCCGCTGCATCGCGATCGCGCAGCGGAGCGCCCGGATCGCGTGGTCGGGGAGCGGATCCGGCGCGCCGAACACCGCCATCACCGCGTCGCCCTGGAACTTGTCGATCGTTCCGCCGTGCTCGACGACGATCTCCGCCATCGCCGAAAGGTGCCTGCCCACGACGTCGGCGATCTCCCGCGCGGACATCCGCTCGGCGATCGTGCTGAACCCACGGATGTCGGAGAACAGGACGGTGACGACGAGCTCCTGTTGCGAGACGTCCCCGGAGGCAAGGCGTTCCGCAACGCGTTGCGGGATGTAGGAGGAGAGCGTTGCGGCGGCCGTCTGCTTCGCGACGACCGCTGCGTGGAGGCGCTTCATCTCGTCGACCGCGCTCGCTTCTCCGCTGTGCGCGCCCGAGGCCATGTTGGTGAAGAGCTCGGTGACGCGGCGGTCGACCGCCTCCTGCGTGGTGCCGAGCTTCTCGGCCATCTGCTCGTACCCGAGCCCCTGCGACATCAGGTCGAGGAGCTCCTTGTCCCTCTCCGCCGTGTCGTGGCGGCCGGAGAGCCTCTCCGCGATGATCGGGTCGACGGCGCTGCCGCCGGCGTCGACCTCGCGGATCGCGCGCACGAGCTCGTCCCCCTGCGCGATGCGATCCTTGAGGAGGTAGGCGAGCCCGCTCTGCCCCTTGCCGAGGAGCGCGATCGCGTACGCCTCGTCGTCGTGAGCGGAGAGGACCACCACCCCGGTGCCGGGATGCTTCTCCCGGATCGCGTGCGCGCAGTCGATCCCCTCGAGCTGGAAGTTCGGCGGCATCTTGATGTCGGTGACGACGACATCGGGCTTGTGCTCCTCCGCGGCGACGAGGAGCGTCGGCGCGTCCTCGGCAACCCCCACGACGTCGATGTCCTCATAGGAGTCGAGGAGCGCTCGGACCCCCTCGCGCACGAGCACGTTGTCCTCTCCGAGCACGATGCGGATCGTCATGCCGCGCGCACCGCCCCGTGTAGCATCCGCATATGCCGCTCCGAGTCGTCTTCGCGGAGGACAACTACCTGGTCAGAGAGGGAACCGCGGCGCTCCTCGCTTCGAGCGACGCCGTGGAGCTCGTCGGAACGGCGGAGGACTTCGACGGACTCCTCGAGGCGGTCGCGACCGAGTCGCCGGACGCGATCCTGACCTACATCCGCATGCCGCCGACCAACTCCACGGAGGGCATCGAGGCGGCGAAGCGGATCCGCGCCGAGCACCCCGGGATCGGCGTCGTCGTGCTCTCCCAGTTCGCCGACGAGGCCTACGCCTACGACCTGTTGAAGGACGGAGCGGCCGGCCTCGGCTACCTCTTGAAGGAGCGGGTCGCGGACGTGGGAGAGCTCGTGCGGGCGCTCCAAGAGGTCTCCCGCGGGGGTTCCGTCCTCGATCCGAAGGTCGTGGAGGCGCTCGTCGCGGCGAAAGCGCGCATGGCGTCTTCCCCGCTCGCACAGCTCACCGACCGCGAGCGAGAGGTCCTGGAGCAGATGGCGCAGGGCAAGAACAACGCCTCGATCGCGAAGGCGCTCTTCCTCACCGAGCGCGCGGTCGAGAAGCACATCAACTCGCTGTTCCACAAGCTGGGTCTTTCGGAGGAGACCGAGGTCCATCGCAGGGTGATGGCCGTGCTCGCGTTCCTCCGCGAGGGCCACGCGTCCTCGACCGCCTGAGCTGCGGTTTCGCATGGCCCGATGGTAGCCGACGCCCCTTCGGGCTCGCCCGGTCATTGCGCCTTCCGCGTGTCGACGACGAACACGGAGCACGGCGCGCAGTGGACGACGCCGTTCGGAACGCTGCGGAGGTACCGGCGACGCTTGTCGTGGGTTCCGCGGTTCCCGACCACGATCACGTCGGCGCCCTCCGCCTCCGCGACCGAGCAAAGGACCTCGACCGGATCCCCCCGGCTCCTCCAGGGCGGTCGTGGAGACCGCAGGGAAGCGGCCCTGCAAGGCCTTCAGATACATCACAGGATCGGGAGCCTTGCCGGGGTCGAACGCCGTGGACTTCCCATCGCCGCTCGCGTAGACGACGACGAGCTCCGCCTCGTTCGTCCGCGCGAGCTCCGCTGCCGCGTCGACGGCAAGGTCAGCGGCGGCCGAGGTATCGGTTCCCACCAGCACCTTCTGGATCATCTTGGGCCTCCTTCATTCTTCCTTTGGAGGCTAGGCGGCGGGAGGGCCGAGCCCCAGCCTGGGGCCACCACATCCCGAGCGCGGATGGCGCCCGCACCGCAGGAGGCCACCACACCTCCTCGGTGGTAGAGCCTCACCGTGCTCGTCGAGCAAGCACCCTTGGGGAGAGCCCCTCCGGCGGGCAGAATCTCTGGCGATGAGTGCCGTCGCGGACAGTCCCAGGAAGACCTCCGTAGCGAAGGCGCTCGCCCGCGGCCTGTTCGTAGTCGGGATCCTCGGCATCGTGGTGGAGATCGTGCAGGCCCTGATCTCCGGAGGGGATAGCGACAACGGGCTCTCCGGCACGCTCCTGTTCATCCTGTCGATCCTGCCGCAAGTCGGTCTGCTCACCCTCGGATCGTTGATCGTCACCCGCCAGCAGGCGAACCGGATGGGGTGGTTGTTTTTCGCGCTCGCGCTCTCCGCCGAGCTGTGGATCATCTCGGGTGCGTACGCGAGCGAGGCCCTGCTCCGACACCCCGGACAGCTGCCGTTCGGACCCACCGCGGCGTGGGTGTGGAACTGGTCGCTCCCGCTCTTGCTCCTGATGTTCATCCCACTGTTCCTCCTCTTCCCGACCGGCCACGCGGTGAGCCCGCGCTGGCGCTGGGTCACGTGGACCTGGGTTGCCGTCACGGTGGTCTCGGTCCTCGGATGGGCGGCCTCACCCAAGGCGATCCTGGTCGGAGACGAGGGCTTGGGCGTGCGCGTCTATGGACCGATCCGCTTGGGTTCGTGGACCGAAACCGTCACGTCGGTCGCCGGTTTCCTCGGTTTCGGCGTTGCGATCGCCGCTATGGCATCGCTGATCGTTCGCTATCGACGCGCGGGAGCGGACGAGCGTCAGCAGATCCGGTGGATCCGATTCGTGGGGTTCGCCTTCTTCGCGGCCTTCATCATCAACGTCGTCGCCATCATCACCGTCCTCCACGTCGCGGGGAGTCACGCCTCGGACGTCACGGGGAGCGTGCTCTTCTTCCTCGTCGCGGGGATCCTCATCATCGGATTGCCCGCAGCCGCCGGCATCGCGATCCTCAAGTACCGCCTGTACGACCTCGACGTCGTCATCAAGAAGACGCTGGTCTTCGGCGCGCTCGTAGCCTTTATTGCCCTGGTCTATGCCGCGATCGTCGGTGGGATCGGGGCCTTGATCGGCTCTCACAGCAACACCCTGCTCTCCTTCGCGGCGGCTACGGTGCTCGCGCTCGCCTTCCAGCCCGTGCGGGCGCGCGCGCAGCACTTCGCCGACCGCCTCGTGTACGGAAAGCGCGCGACGCCCTACGAGGTCCTCGCCGAGTTCTCCGATCGCATGTCGGAGACGTACGCCACCGAAGACGTCCTGCCCCGCATGGCGGAGATCCTTCGCGACGGAACCGGAGCGTCCTCCGCCCGCGTGTGGCTTCATGTCGGAAGGGAGCTGCGTCCCGTCGCCGCGTCGGGGGACGCTCGGGAGGCTTCGCCGGTCGCGATGGCCGGCGATTCCCTTCCCGTGATCCAGGGCGAGCACGCGGTGGAGGTCCGTCACCAGGGAGAGCTGCTCGGCGCCCTCTCCGTTGGGATGCCGCCGTCGGATCCGATGAACCCGGCGAAGGACAAGCTGGTCCGCGATCTCGCGGCCCAGGCCGGGCTGGTGCTTCGGAACGTGCGACTGATCTCCGAGCTCCGTGCGTCCCGACAGCGGCTCCTCGCCGCGCAGGACGAGGAACGGCGGAAGCTCGAGCGGAACCTCCACGACGGCGCCCAGCAACAGCTCGTCGCGCTCGCCGTGAAGCTCCGGCTCGCGGAACAGCTCGCGGCGCGTGACGCGGAGAAGACGAAGGAGATGCTCTCCGCGCTTCAGACCGACACCCAAGACGCCCTGGAGAACCTCCGCGACCTCGCCCGCGGGATCTACCCCCCGCTCCTCGCGGACAAGGGCCTCGGCGCCGCGCTCGAGGGTCAGGCACGCAAAGCCTCGATCCCGGTGGACATCTCCACGGACGGCTCGGGGCGCTACCCGCAGGACACCGAGGCAGCGGTCTACTTCTGCTGCCTGGAGGCGCTCCAGAACGTCCAGAAGTACGCGAACGCGACCACCGCGATAGTGCGTCTCTCGCAGACCGACGGCTCCCTCACCTTCGAGGTGCAAGACGACGGCGACGGCTTCGACGCGAACAGCACCGGCTACGGGACCGGTCTCCAGGGCATGGCCGACCGCCTCGACGCGATCGGAGGCACACTCGAGGTTCGCTCGCGCCCGGGTGAAGGCACGACGATCGTCGGCTCGGTGCCGGTCACGACGACCTCTGCGGGTGAACCCTAGGCCGGCTTCGCGGCCTCCCAGGCCTCCTCGAGCCGGTCGGGTCCGAAGACCGCCTTTGGGATGTAGGCGGCGGCTCCGCATTCCGCGGCTCGGGGCGCGTACTCCGACTCCTCGTAGGTGGAGAGCAGCAGGATGACGATCCGGTTATCGGACTCCTCGAGGATCTTCCGGGTGGCATCGAGCCCGTTGATCCCCGGCAGGTTCACGTCCATCAGCACGAGGTCGGGATCGAGCTCCGCGGCCATCGTCACGGAGTCCTCCCCCGTCTCGGACTCGCCTGCGACCTCGAAGCCGTCGGTCGCCTCAACGACCATGCGCGCGGCCAGGCGGAAGGGCTCCTGATCGTCGACGATCAGCACTCGAACGGTCACCGTTGTCTGCCTCCTGATGGAAGCCTCTCACCAGGCGGCCCGAGCGCAAAGGGGGCCAGCATGCCTTTCCGCGGCGTGTCTCCCGCCCGTTCGGGCTAGGCCGCGACGGGCTGTCCGATCCGCAGGAAGGCTCGTTCGAGCACCAGTCGCGGGTTGAGGTTGAGGTCCTCTGCGAGCTCGGAACGAGCCTCTTCGAGCGCGGCGAACGCGTCCGTCCAGGCGGCCACGTCTCCCTCCGCATGGGGCCGGAGGTCGAGGTTGATCAGCCCCGCATCCCCGGCGCCGACGCGCGCGGCGATGCGATCGCGGAACACCGAGGACATCGCGAGGAGGATCCAGTCGAGGTAGTCCCGTTCGGCGCGACGCAGACGCCGCTTGTGCCGCTCCTCCAGCCGGCGGATGACGCCGCGGAACGCCTCCTCAGGCCGCCCCAGATCGTCGAGGAACGGCGCCAACTCGCCGCCGAGGGACTCCTTGAGGTCCTTGCGGTACCGGTCGCTCGCCTCCATCGCGATCTCCGCGGCGGCGATCGCTCCGCCCGGCCCCGACGACGCCGCGTCGAGGGCCTCGAGCGCGGCGGTACGGAAGGCGAGGCCTTCGCCTCCGGCGGCGAGCCGGCGGGCGCGGCCGACGTTCCCGCCGGCCAGTCGCGCGACGACGGCCGCGAGTCGCTCATCCACGCGTTCGTCGGTGAGCGTGCGGATCACGAAGGCCTCCGGAAGCGGCCGGAACACCACGACGTGACAGCGCGACGTCACCGTCTCGGGCAACTCGTCGGGCCGCGCCGACATCAACAGCAGCACCGCGTCGGCGGGTGGCTCCTCCAGGACCTTCAAGAGCGCGTCGGCGGCGGCCGGGTTCAGCCGGTCCGCCTCCCGGAGGATGAAGATCTTCCGTCCGGCCTCCGGCGCCGTTCGGTACGCCGGATGCCAGATCTCCTCACGGATCGTCTCGACGTGGATGTCGCGGCCTTCGGGCTCCACGATGCCGACGTTCGGATGACGGTCGTCGAGCGCGAGCTTGCAGCTCCGGCACGAGCCGCAGCCGCCGTCCGCGCACAGAAGCGCTGCGGCGAACGCCCGCACCGCGAGCTGCTTTCCGCATCCCTCCGGGCCCGCCAAGAGGTACGCGTGGTGTGGCCGCTCAACCGCCCGGTCGAGGAACGCGATCGCGTCCGCCTGCGCCGGAACGGTGCCGAGGACGGGACGGACATCCGCTTCCACGTCGTCCACCTTACGGGAGGGCGTCGTCGGCCCCCTCCTCACGCTCCCGGAGGAGCTTCCGCAGCGCTTCCTCCACCTGCTTCTGCACGACCTCCGGCGCCTCATCCGCCTCGATCATGACGAAGCGCTCGGGGTGCTCCTCCGCGATCCTCAGGTACGCGTCGGCGACCTTGGCGTGGAAGTCGCCGCCCTCGAGCTCCATCCGGTCGGGAGCCTCGGTGGAACGGAGCAGACCGAGCTCCGGCTCGAGGTGCAACAGGACCACGAGATCGGGGAAGAGTCCCTGCGTCGCCCACACGTTGAGCGTCAGAACGTCCGGCTCGCCCAGGCCGCGCGCGACGCCCTGGTAGGCGAGCGAGGAGTCGACGTAGCGGTCGCAGATCACGACCTTTCCGTCGGCGAGCGCGGGGCGGATGACCGTCGCGACGTGCTGCGCGCGGCTCGCGGAGAAGAGCAGCGCCTCCGTTCGAGGTTCGATGCGGCCGGTATCGGGATCGAGCAGGAGCTTTCGGACCTGCTCGCCGACCGGTGTTCCCCCGGGCTCCCGGGTCACGAGCACCTCGAAACCCTCGTGCTCGAAGAACTCCTCGGCGAGGCGCACCTGGGTGCCCTTGCCGGAGCCCTCCACGCCCTCGAACGCGATGAAGATCCCGTTCCTCGGCGTGTGCTTGACCTTGGGAGTGAGCCCGAGAGGCTTCGGCTTCGAGACCCGCCGCCGACGGAGGCCGCGTCGGGTGAACGCCCCCGCGAGGATCACCGCGAGCCCGGCCGTCCAGAGTGCGGCCCGCGTGCCGGAGAGATCGAGCGTCTGCCCTCCGACCTCCACCGCGTGCGTTCCGATGATACCGGCGAGGAGCGGGAAGGCTGCGAGCGACAGGAAGAGCCCGAGCCGGGACATGACGGTGAGGGAGGCGAACGTTCGCCCGCGGAACTCATCGGTAACGTTCTCCTGCAACAGCGTGTAGCCGGTCACCCACGTCGAGCCGCAGAAGCACCCGAGGACGACCGTCACGACGGCGGCGAGCGACAGGTTCGGCATCGCGGCGAGGACGAACAGCGTGCACGCTGCGAACAGCATCGATCCGGAGAAGATCCGCTCCCGGTCGAAGTGCTTCGCGAGGAGATTCAGCGAGGCCAGGCCGATCGCCATGCCGATGCCGAACGCGGTCACGAGGACGCCCCATCCGGCGGCTCCCGCGGCGAGCGTCTCGCTGGCGAAGATCGGGCCGAGCGCGAGGACCGCGCCGACCGCGCTGAAGGAGACCACGATCCCGAGCGTCATCGCCGACGCGACGGAGTTCTCGCGCAGGAACCGGATGCCGTCGAGGATGTCCTTTCCGACCCGGCTGAGATCGAGCTTCACCGTGGAGAGCCGCGGCGCGCTCCGGATCGCGATGCCGCTCACCATCGCCGCGGAGAACAGGAACGTGCCGGCGTCGAGCCACAGTGCGAGCGACTCGGGATTGCCGGCGAAATAGGGGATCCTTGCGCCGAGCGCCGTCGCCAGGCCCGCGAGGAGGAAGAAGACCAGGCCGCCGAGCGGGAGCGTTCCGTAGGTCGTCACGAGGCCGACCGAGTTCGCGTTCGAGAGCTGCCTGCGCGGGACCAGGTTCGGAAGGCTCGCGTCGCGAGACGGCGTCCACAGCAACGACAGGCATTCGATGAAGAACGACAGCACGAAGACCGCCCACAGCTGCCCGAGGAACGGCATCGACGCGTACATCGCTCCGCGCGCGAGGTCGGAGGTGATCATCAGGCGTTTGCGGTCGACGCGATCGACGAGCGTTCCGGCGATCGGACCGAACAGGATGGCGGGCAGCATCCGCGCGGTCATCACGCCGGCGACGGCGTAGGACTTTCCGGCCGGGGTTCCGGCCAGGTTCGTGACGAGCGACGCGACCGCGACGAACCCGACCCAGTCGCCGAGCGAGGACACCGCCATCGCGGCGAGGAGCCGGGAGAAGGAGGGATGGGTGAGGAGATCTTTGAAGGTGGCTGACTTCGTGCCCCGAAGGGCGTCGATCTCGTCAGACGCGCTTGCCACTCACTCTCCCACGGCGGTTTCCTCGACGGCTTCCACGACCGTACCGCAGCTCGTGCACTTGGCTGCGCCTTTCGGCTGGATGACCATCAAGGACCCGCAGGTGGGACACGGCTCGGGGGACGGCCGCTGCCACACGGCGAACTCGCACTCCGGATAACGGTTGCAGCCGTAGAAGGTCTTTCCCTTCCGCGTCCGCTTGACGATGAGCTCGCCCTCTCCGCACTCCGGGCACTTGACGCCGGTCTTCTTCTCTTCCTTCTTGATGTAACGGCAGTCCGGGTAGCCGGAGCAGCCGATGAACGGCCCGTAGCGCCCGAACTTGCGCGTGAGCGGCTTGCCACACTCGGGGCACTTCTCGTCGAGGAGCTCGGGCTCCGGGCGGGCCTCGCCGTCGACCGGCCGCGTGTAGCGGCAGTCCGGATAGTTCTTGCAACCGATGAACTTCCCGTTGCGACCGAGCTTGACGATGAGCTGTCCGGGCTCGCGTCCCTCCTGCGGGCAGAGCGGGCACTTCTCGTCGAGCTCCTCCTCGAATCGCTTGATCTCGCTCTCGTTCTTCTCGACCAGGCGTTCGAACGGGCCGTAGAAGAGGTCGAGGACTTCCACCCAGCCGAGCTTGCCCTCGGCGATGTCGTCGAGCTCCTCCTCCATCTTCGCGGTGAAGCCGACATCGACGATCTCCGGGAAATGGTTCACGAGGAGGTCGACCACGACTCCCGCGACGTCCTCGGGGAAGAACCGGCGGTTCTCGAGGCGGACGTACTCGCGCTCTACCAGCGTGGAGATGATCGACGCGTACGTGGAAGGTCGCCCGATGCCGAGCTCCTCCAGCGTCTTCACGAGCGAGGCCTCCGAGAAGCGAGGCGGCGGCTGCGTGTAGTGCTGCTCCGGGAGGACCTCCAGAAGCTTGAGAAGCTGCTCCGCCGTCAGGCGCGGCAGCCGGTTCTCCGCGTCCTCGTCCGCGTCGTCGTCCCGGCCTTCGAAGTACACGCGGCGGAAGCCGTCGAACTTCAGCGTCTGTCCGGTCGAGCGCAGAAGGTACTCCTGCCCCTCCGCAGTCGCGCCGATGTCGACGGAGACCTGGTCGAACCTCGCCTCGGCCATCTGGGACGCGACGGCCCGCTGCCAGATCAGTCGATACAGGCGCGCCTGGTCGCGATCGAGAGAGGACTCCACCGCGTCGGGAAGCCGCTTCGCCGACGTCGGGCGGATCGCCTCGTGCGCCTCCTGCGCGCCACGCTGCTTCTTCTTGTACCGGCGCGGCTTATCGAGCGCGTACTCCTTTCCGAACTGGGTCTGGACAACGTCGGTGATCTCCGTCAGCGCCTGCTCGGCGATGTTGACCGAGTCCGTTCGCATGTAGGTGATGAGACCGGTCTGCCCCTCGCCCGGGAGCATCACTCCTTCATAGAGCTGCTGGGCGAGCACCATGGTCTTGCGCGAGGAGAACCCGAGCTTGCGCGCGGCCTCCTGCTGGAGCGTGGAGGTGGTGAACGGCGGAGCCGGAGTGCGCTTGACCTCCTTCTCACGGACCTCGGCGACCCGGTAGGACGCGCCGCGGAGGCGGTCCGCATGGGTCGCGGCGTCCCCTTCGGCGCCGAGAACGAGGCCCTTCTTGTCCGGAGACGCGGCGAGCTTCTCCTCGCCGATCTGGATCAGGCGGGCGAGGAACGGCGTCTCCTCCTGCTCGGGAGTCAGGCGGACGTCAACGGTCCAGTACTCCTTCGGAACGAAGGCGTCGATCTCGCGCTCGCGGTCGACGATCAGGCGGAGCGCGACCGACTGCACCCGGCCGGCGGAGAGGCCGGTCCGCACCTTCTTCCACAGGATGGGGGAGATGCGGTAACCGACCAGGCGGTCGAGGATGCGACGCGCCTGCTGCGCCTCCACGAGCTGGAGGTCCACGGTGCGCGGCTGTTCGAACGCCTCGAGCACCGCGTCCTTCGTGATCTCCGTGAAGGTGACGCGCTTGGCCGTCGCGGGCTCGACGCCCAGGATCTCGGCGACGTGGTAGGCGATGGCCTCGCCTTCGCGGTCGAAGTCCGTGGCCAGCACGAGATCGCCGGCCTTCTTGTGAGCCGACTTCAGCTGCGTGACCGCCTTCTTCGAGCTGTCCGGAACCACGTATTGCGGTTCGAACTCGTGTTCGGTGTCGACGCCGAGCTTGTTCTTGGGGAGGTCGCGGATGTGCCCGTAGGAGGCCTTGACGGTGTAGTCCGAGCCCAGATAGCGCTCGAGCGTCTTCGCCTTCGTGGGCGATTCGACGACCACCAGGGTCTTCGCCATAGAGAGAGGGTCCTTTACCGGGGGAGCTGGGGCCTGGGACCGGCGCCCTGCCGGGCCACGGTACCAGCCGGTCGCTTCATGGCCGGGATTATGGCCGCGGCCGGCTCCGGGAGGTGGGAGGCGCCGAACGTGGCTTTTCCGGGCTCTTCCCGGGGCCCCATCGGCGTTCCACGATCCTCGAACAGACCGGTTGATACGCTCCATGAAACCCCGCCGGCCTCCGGGAGATTCCCGTGCTCGCGTTCCTCGCCCCGTTCATCACGGACCTCGTCTCCAGCTACGGCTATCTGGGGATCTTCGTCCTGATGCTCCTCGGATCGGCCTGCATCCCGATCCCGAGCGAGATCGTGATGGCCTTCGGAGGCGCCCTCGCGAGCGAGACCTTCGCCGACCAGGTCCTCGGCGACCCCTCCAAGAGCCTGAGCCTCGTGGGGGTGATCGTGATCGGGGTTCTGGGGAGCCTCGCGGGCTCCTTGCTCGCGTACTGGCTCGGCTACGCGGGCGGTCGCCCGATGATCGATCGGTGGGGACGCTTCCTCCACGTCCGTCCAGCCGAGATCGACCGGGCGCAGGGCTGGTTCGAGCGCCACGGCCAGGGAGCCGTCTTCTTCGCGCGGCTCATCCCGCTCGTCCGCGCGTTCATCAGCCTGCCGGCCGGGGTCGCTCGGATGAACCTCGGCGCCTTCACGCTCTACACCACGCTGGGGCTGCTGCCTTGGACGATCGCCCTCGCGCTCGCGGGTCGCTCGCTCGGAGATCGGTGGAACGACGTCGAGCGCTACGTCGGCCCCGTCTCGATCGCGGCCGCCGTCGCAGCCGTCGCATTCGTGGTGTGGTGGATCCTCCGCCGCCGACGCCACGCGCCGGTCGAGAGCGGCGAGGCCTCGGGCGAGGGCTAGAGGTCGATCTCCGGCGCGACCAGCTGCAGGCCCTCGATGCTGGTCGCGATCAGGTCGTCCGTGGTCAAGCCGATCGACTCCTCCGCCGAGGTGATCTCCTCCCGGTTGACGCCGGGCGCGAACGCCTTGTCCTTGAGCTTCTTCTTGACGGAGGAGACCTTCATGCCCGTCGCCTTTTCCGGGCGGACGAGCGCCGCGGCGACGAGCAGGCCGGCCACCGCGTCCGCGTGCACGATCGCTCGGTCCATCGTTTCCGTTCGGTACTGCTCGTGCGCGTGCGCGAGCACGCCGTTGATCACGCGCTCGTCGACGCCCGCCTCGCGGAGCCAGTCGGCGGCGAGGTAGGCGTGGCGCTCCGGGTCCTCGCCCGTGAGGTCCTGATCGAGGTCGTGGAACAATCCCGTCAGCGCCCAGAGGTCCTCATCGCCGTCGAGGCGCCGCGCGAGCGCGCGCATGACTCCCTCCACGGAGACGAGATGGCGGAAGGTCGTGGCCTTCTCCGTCTTCTCTCGTGCGAGCGCGAGCGCGGTCTCCCGGTCCATCGGACCTCCTAATCCAGGCTGTACGGAACGCTCGAGAGGATCGTCCGCGGCTCGTAGAGGAGCAGCCGCTTCACGAACAGCGCGCTCTGGTTGTGCAGGAGCATGTGCCGATTGTGGCTGACGACGAGCTCCGGGATCACGATCGAGGCGATCGTGTCCTGCCTCGCGGTGATCCGGCGGACCTCCTGGAGCATCGGCCCCGAGAGGTCGCGGAACGGAGCCTCCACGATGTCCAGAGGGATCGGCAGTCCGCGGTCGGCCCACTCCTCCTGCATCGTGTAGGCGACATCCGGATCGAGGTCGAAGTAGATCGCCCGCATGTCGGGAGAGTCGAGCGTCAGCGCGTAGTTCACGGCGCGGATCGACGCGTCGTGCACGCCGGAGACGAACACGCGCACGACCGTTCGCTCCGGGATCAGCGGCCGCCCCTGGGCACCGACGAGAACGCTCGTCCCTTTCGGAACCGGCACGTCCGTGACGACGACGTTCCGGTCGCGCAGGAGGCCCGACTTCAGCCGGACGGCCGCGCGGCTGCGCAGGAGATACAGAGGCAGGCCCTCCTCCACCACCTCCGGCACGACGACCGTGACGAAGTCCTCGGATCCGCGCTGGATGCCGTCGGCGTAGCTCCGCACCGCCTCCAGGAGATCGCGGCCCGTGACCGGGAGGACCTCCAGATCCGGACCGGCCCCCGCGATCTCTCGCCAGTGGCGCCGGACATCCTCCGGGATGCCGTCGGCCGACGGATACACGGCGCGCAGCCACTGCGGGCGGAACGACCGGACGTATCCGAGTGCCTCCGCCGTTCCGGCGTCGATGTTGCGAACCAGGAGCACCACGAAGTTCGTGCCGACCTCGCCCGGAACGACCTCCCCCCGGCGAAGCTGGTGCTTGACCGACTCGTAGTGCTTGTGGATGCCGAGGAACATCAGGACGATCAGCGGCATCGCGGCGATCACGATCCA
>JBJMLP010000271.1:0-3212 GCA_045805245.1 Actinomycetota bacterium
AACGTGAGGCCCGAGACGTCGGGGTTCTCCACGAGTTCGGCCCCGACGGTGTCGCCGCCCCCGGTGATGCAGTGGAACGCGGCGGGAGGAACGCCGGCGTCGCGATACACCTCGTAGAGCTTGATGCCGAGCATCGCGCCGGCGTTCGAGGGCTTGAAGACCACCGTGTTGCCGGCGACGAGCGCCGCACCCGTCGGACCGGCGGCGAGCGCGAGCGGGAAGTTGAACGGGCTGATGACCCCCCAGACGCCGTACGGACGCATGACGTCGGTGTACTCGCCCGCCGCTCCGAGCGGCTGCATCGGCGTCGCGAAGCCGTTGTGCTGCTCCAGCTCGTGGCAGTTCCAGCGGATCAGGTCGGCGGACTCCTCCACGTCGCCGAGCGCCTCGAGGCGGTTCTTACCGACCTCCAGGGCCATCAGCGCGGCGAGCTCGTTCCGACGCTCGGAGATGAGGTCGGCGGCCTTCGACATGATCTCGACGCGCTCCTGCCACGGAGTGTTCGCCCAGGTCAGGAAGTAGTCCTTGGCGATGCGGATCGCGTCCTTCACGTCCTGGCGCGTGCCTTGCGCGAACGTCCCGATCACCAGGTCGGAGTCGATCGGCGAATGCTCCTCGTGGGTCCCCTCACCCCAACGCTCCTCGCCGTTGACGTAGAAGGGATGCTTCTGGCCGAGCTCGGCCTTCGCCTGCTCGATCCCCTCGTCGTAGGCGGCGTGCATCTCCTCGTTGTCCGCCGACATGGTCGCGTAGGTGACGCGGAAGCCCTCAGCCATGGGTGGTCGCCTCCTTGGAGGATGGGTCTCGGGGTGCTCGTGCCTATGGTAGTCGGCCCCGCGCATCACTCCCAATCCGCCGATCTCGGCAGCGGTCATGACCGCCGGCCATTCGGGGGAAACGGGCTCCCGCGAGGGATATCATCGCGCTCCCGTGCGGCTCGTCGCGTATGAACGCAGCGGTTCCCGGCGCCTCGGAGCGCTTCTGAACAACGGCGTCGTCGACCTCCCGGAGCTCGTGGGCCACCCGGCGTTCCCGGTGTCGATGGAGGGTTTGGTATCGCGCAACGGCGGCACCGTGCTCGACGCCGCGCGCTACGCGCTCGAGCGGGAAGGCAACCAGATGCGCCTCGAGCCATCGCCCGGGCTGCTCGCGCCGCTCCTTCCGACGTCGCTCCGGAGCATCGAGGCGGAGGACGGAGAACGCCGGATGGTCGGCCCGGATGAGGACGTCCCCTGGCCGGATGGAGCCGGATGGCTCGACTACCGTCCCAAGGTCGCCGCGGTGGTCGGCAAACCGGGCAAGGGCCTGGACCGCTCGAGCGCGCTTCGGGTCATCTTCGGCTACACGCTGGTGAACGACTGGGTGGCTCGCGACGCGAGCGGCGATCCGGCACCGCGCCCGGGAACCCCGATCGCGCTCGGACCGTCCGTCGTGACGGCCGACGAGCTCGCGCCCGACCTGGTTTCGATCAAGGCCTGCGTCGACGGCGAGATCTGGGCGGCAACGCTCCTCTCCGCCGCCCGCGACGCCCTTGCGGCGATGATCGCGGAGGCGTCGCGCCACGAGGAGCTGCAACCCGGCGACACGTTCGCGGCGGACCCGTTCGCATCTCCGGGAGGAGTTCGCGACGGCCGCGCGCTGTGGCCCGGAGCGAGGGTGGAGCTCCGCGCCGACGGCATCGGTTCCCTCCGGAACCGCGTCGGCGTCGCCAACTGAAAGAGAGCTAGCGCCGGGCCTTGCGCTCGGCTCCGCGCTCCGCGGCCCGCTTGCGTTCCCGGTCCTTCTTCTTGCGAAGTCGATCCTTGGCCCAGCGGACCTTGTTCCGGTCTCCTCTGCCCATCAGTCCTCCTCGTCCTCTCCACCTCGGGCGAGCTCCGCGCTCCGGTTGCGCGCCGCGTCGATCGCGTTCAGGAACGCCGCGCGGACGCCGGCTTCCTCGAGTCGACGGATCGCCTCGATCGTTGTTCCGCCCGGCGACGTCACCATCTCCCGGAGCTCGACCGGGTGCTTGCCGGTGTCGCGGAGCATCTTCGCTGAGCCGAGCATCGTCTGGATGATCAGCTCGGTCGCGACGTCGCGCGACAGCCCGAGGAGGATACAGGCCTCGATCATCGCCTCCGCGAGGAGGAAGAAGTACGCGGGGCCCGAGCCACTCGTCGCGGTGACCGCGTCCAGGTGCGCCTCCTTGAGACGGATCACCTTTCCGACGTAGCCGAGCAGCTCTTCGGCCACAGACAAGTGCTTGTCCTCCGCGTGCACCCCCGGAGAGACCACCGACATCGCCTCGTCGACGAGGACGGGAACGTTCGACATCACGCGGACGACCGGCACTCCGGGACGGAGGAAGCCCTCCACGAAGGAGGTCCGGATGCCCGCCGCGAAGCTGATCACCAGCTGGTCGCCCCGAACGCGCTCGGAGACCTGCCCGAGGAGAGCCTCCATGTCCTGGGGCTTCACGATCAAGACGAGGACGTCCGCCCAGTCGGCCGCGTCGGGATTGGAGAGCGTCGCCGTCACGCCGTAGCGCTCGGAGAGCTCCGACGCGCGTTCTTCGCGGCGCGCCGTGACCATGATCTCGTCGGCGCTCCGGCCGCCGGAGCGGATCAGCCCGGAGACGAGCGCCTCCCCCATCTTTCCGCCGCCCAGGAAGGCGACCTTGCGTCCGGTCATCGACCGCTCCTCAACAGATTGGACAGGAAGAACCACAGGTTCGCCGGGCGCTCCGCGAGGCGGCGCGTCAGGTACGGGTACCACTCGGTGCCGTACGGGACGTAGACGCGAACGGGAGCGCCATCCGCAGCCAGGCTGACCTGCAGATCCCGGCGGATACCGTAGAGCATCTGGAACTCGATCCGCGAGGCGGCAACGGAGCCGTCGCGCATCCGCCGACTGAGGCCCTCCACGAGCTCCGGATCATGCGTGGCAGCGTGGAGCACGTGCCCGCGCGCGAGGACCGTTGCGGCGAGCCGGACGAACGCGCGATCGACGTCCTTTCGGGAGGTGAGCGCGATCTCCGGCGACTCCAGGTACGCGCCCTTCACGAGCCGGACGATCGAGGCTTCCGGGAGCCCGAAGAGATCCTGCGGCGTACGCCTGAGGTACGCCTGGAGGCAGAGGCCGATCCGCTCCGTCCGGGCACGATACGAGCGGAAGATCTCGAGGGTCCGGTCGAGGTACGGGGACGCCTCCATGTCGATCATCACGAGCCGGCC
>JBJMLP010000272.1:0-20986 GCA_045805245.1 Actinomycetota bacterium
CGCGCAGCGCCCACGAGGCCTGCGATGGCGTGAGCCCGAGGTCGGAGGTCTGGAGCGCCTTCTCGATCCCCGAGATGGCGTTCTTGTCGAACGGCTGGAGCACGAGCAGACGCGGCTCGGGCACGGAGAAGGAGGCCAGCTGGTTGATCGGCACCTGCGTACCGTAGTAGTCCACGGTGATCCGCGAAAGGATCGCCGGCGTGGCCCGGCCGGTCCGGATCGCGCCGAGCTCCTCGTGGAGCACGGAGACCGCCTTCTTCATCCGGTCGAGCGCATCCGCGAGCGCGGTCTCGACGGTCATGCCACGCCGCCGTGGACGAGGGTCCCGATCGGCTCTCCCGTCAGCGCGCGGGTGATGTTTCCCTCCTGCCGCAGGTCGAAGACGATGATCGGCAATCCGTTCTCCATGCAGAGCGAGATCGCCGTCGCGTCCATGAACTGGTAGCCCGCGCGGAGCACGTCCAGGTACTCGATGCGGTCGAACCGCTGCGCGCCGGGAACGAGGTGTGGATCCGCGTCGTAGACGCCGTCCACCTTCGTGCCCTTCAGAAGGGCCTCCGCGCCGATCTCGAGGGCACGCTGCGCGGCGGCGGTGTCGGTCGAGAAGAATGGCACGCCGAGCCCGGCGGCGAAGATCACGACGCGACCCTTCTCCAGGTGCCTGATCGCACGGAGCGGGATATAGGGCTCCGCGACCTGTGCCATCTGGATCGCGGTCAGCACCCGGGAGGTGATCCCGGTCTTCTCGAGGGCGTCCTGGAGCGCGAGCGCGTTCATCACGGTCGGCAGCATGCCCATGTAGTCCGCGCGAGAGCGATCGATCCCCTGGGCCTGCCTCCCACGGAAGATGTTCCCTCCGCCGACCACGACCGCAGGTTCGACACCGAGCTCCACCACGTCGGCGAGCTGACGGGCGAGGAGACCGGTCGCCTGCGTCGAGATGCCGTAGCCCGTATCCGTGGGAGCGAACGCGTCTCCCGAGAGCTTGAGGAGGACCCTCCGATAGGTCGGGCGAGCCCGCTCCGCCTCCTCAGCCATCGGTGCCGCCTCTCAGTCGAGCTCCTCGCCAAGCTTGTACCGGACGAACCGGCGGACGGCAACTTTCTCGCCCACCTTGGCAGAAACCTCGTCCACGAGGATCTGGATCGACTTCGAGTCGTCCTTGACGAACTTCTGGTCGAGCAGCACGTTGTCGCGCGCGAAGGCCTCGAGCTTGCCCTCGACCATCCGTTCGATCACGTTGTCGGGCTTTCCCTGCTCCCGAGCCTGGGCTTCGTAGACGCGGCGTTCGGCGTCGAGGACCGCGGTCGGGATCTCATCGCGCGTCAGCCACCGCGGCGCCGCGCTCGCGACGTGAAGCGCGATGTCCTTCGTGAGGTCCTTGAACTCCTGGGTGGCGGCGACGAAGTCCGTCTCGCAGTTCACCTCGACGAGAACGCCGACCGTGTTATTGAAATGGATGTAGCTCTCGACCAGTCCTTGGGCTGCGGAGCGTCCCGCCCGCTTCTGAACGTCCTTGAGGCCGCGCTCCCGGAGGATCTCCTCCGCGCGCTTCATATCGCCGTCGGCCTCCGTCAGCGCGCGCTTGCAGTCCATCATTCCGGCGCCGGTGCGTTCCCGGAGCTCGCGGACCTGCTGCGCCGAGATCTCGGCCACGCGCTACGCGCCCCCCTCGGAAGACGCCTCGGGCGCGAGCGTCGCGCTCTGGTTGTCGGTGGAAGCCTCGGGTTCCGGTTCGATCTCATTGCCCGGCGACTCCGCGGTCGCGGTCGGGCCGGCGGTCGCGGTCGCGGTCGGGCCGGCGGTCGCGGTCGCGGTGGCGGCGGCGGTCGCTGTGACCTTCGGGCGGCCGCTTCCCTCCGCCAGCGCGTCGGCGAGAACCCGTGTCACGAGCGACACCGAGCGGATCGCGTCGTCGTTGCCCGGGATCACGTAGTCGACCTCGTCCGGATCGCAGTTCGTGTCGACGATCGCGATCACGGGGATGCCGAGCTTGCGAGCCTCTCCGACGGCGATGTGCTCCTTCTTCGTGTCGATCACGAAGACGGCGTCCGGAAGCTTCTCCAGGTCCTGGATGCCGCCGAGGTTCCGCTCGAGCTTCTCCTTCTCGTGACGGAGGCGCAGGACCTCCTTCTTGGGGAGGACGTCGAAGGCGCCGGTGCGCTCCATCTCCCGGAGCTCGCGCAGACGCACGAGTCGCCGCGAGATCGTCTGGAAGTTCGTCAGCATCCCGCCGAGCCAGCGCGTGTTGACGAACGGCATCTCGACGCGTCCGGCCTGTTGCTCGACGGTCTCCTGTGCTTGCTTCTTGGTCCCGATGAACAGGACCACGCCGCCGCGACGGCCGACGTCGCGCGCGAAGCTGTAGGCCTCGTCGAGGCCCGTGAGGGTCTTCTCGAGGTCGAGGATGTAGATGCCGGAGCGTTCCCCGTAGAGGTAGCGGCCCATCTTCGGATTCCAGCGTCGTGTCTGGTGTCCGAAGTGCACACCGGCCTCGAGGAGCTCCCGCCTGGTGACGACGGGCACTGCCGTTCTCCTTTCGGTTTTTCCCTCCGCGCGCATCTCCGTCGGCGTTCGCCCGACCGATTCGCCGGTTCGGGACCGTGAAGCCGCTCCGCGCGCGTGCGTATTTCGGCGACGGATCGCCGATCGAGTCAGTCTAGCAGCGGGTCTCTCTCGCCTGCTCGCGAAGCGGACGGGCGGGCTTCAGCGGCGCCGCGCCGCCGGCTGCGCTCCCCTCGCGGAGCGGTTGCGGCGCACGGGCTTGTCGGGGATCTCCGGTTCGACTCCCATGAATCGCGCATAGAACCCCGCGAGGAAGACCATGTGGACGAACGTCGCGACGAGCACGAGGAGCCAGACGGCCACGCTCGGATTCGCCGTCGCGTCCGAGCCGCCGGGAACGCGACCGGCCACGAAGAGAAGAAGCGGCAGCCCGACGAGGAAGTAGACCATCACCATGATCAGGTGCGAGCCGCCCGGAAAGCGGAGCCGGGCCGCCCGGCCGGACCGCCGGATCGACTCCTGGACGCCCTTCGCCTCCCGCACCGCGGAGGCGGGAGCGAAAACGAGGAAGTACAGGCCTCCGATCAGCACCGCGAGCGAGCCGAGGAGCGAGAGCCCCGGCCCGAGCAGTACGAAGAGCTGGGTTCCGAAGACCGTCGCGGTGATGATCAGGAAGTTCACCGCCACGACCGTCGGGATCGCCCGGATGCCTCGCAGGAACCCGTACATCGACGGCTTCGAGCCCTCCAGCACATCGATCGTCAGACCCGCGAGGATCGCCAGAACGACCGCGCGGCCGACGGCGATGACGAACGCGAGGAACAGCGACGAGGGCGCGTAGCCGAAGATCGCCTGCGCCACGCCGAAGTCGAACACCGTGCTGATCGGCGGGATGCCCATGGCATCCACGAGGCCCGACGGCGGCACCTGAAGGCCCAGCACCACGAGGATCGTCCACAGCAGAAAAACGAACAGGAACGGGATCGCGAGCAAGAGCGGCGTCGTGATGACGGCGATGAGGCCGGTTCGCAGCGACGACAGGATTCCGGGAACGGGCGGATGTTCGAGGACCTCGTCCTCCTCGGCCGTCTCCTCGTCGATCTCCGTCTCCTGCGTCTCGATCGCGGCCGTCTCCGATCGCGTCGTAGCGGGACGGCGGCGCCGGCGCTTCTTCGCGGTCACGATTCCGCTCCGATCGGCCCGTCGTCGCTCCGATCGCGCCGCCGGATGAGGGATCCCGCCAGTGCCGCGATGCCCAGAACGATGACGAAAGCGGAGACGAACCTGCCGAGGAGCTGCCCGGCGTCGATCTCCGTCGGAGACGCCTCGTCGACCAGCGCTCCCGACGCGTCGTGACGGAAGCCGATCAGCCCTCCGTTCACGCCCTGTTTCGCGACGACGACGATGCCGTTGCCGAGCGCGATCCCGCCGAGCGCGCCCGGCCCCGTGTCCGACTCCCACTGGAGGTGTCCGGTCGCGGTGGAGACCGCGGCGAGTCGGCCGTCGCCGAGCCCGATCAACACGCTCGTCCCGGTCAGGACCGGAGAGCTCCAGAACTCGAGGTACGGGATCGGGAGCGAGCGGATCGCGTTGAACCGGTAGCTCCACTCCCGCGACCCGGAGTCGGCGCTGACCCGCTCAAGGGTGCCGGCGAGATCCGCGAGGTACACCGCGCCCGTTGCGGCGGCGGGAGCTCCACGCGGCGACACCGCGTTGCTCATCAACGCTGTCCACTTCCCCGACCCGCTGGCGGCGTCGAACGCGCGGGCTAACCGGTCGGTGAATCCCGCGATCGCTCGCCCATCCGAGACCGTGATCGCCGAGCCGGAGGCCAGCTGCTGCTGGGCGAAGAGCCATTTCTGGGTGCCGCTCGACTCCTCGACCGCGCGGATCGTCGCGTTCCCCTGCTGGAGCTCGCGGCTCCCCGCGTAGACGAGCCCTCCGGCGACCGCCGGCGGCGCCTCGATCCGTCCGGTTCCCTTGGAGGTCCACTTTTGCGTGCCCTTCGCGATGTCCACCGCATGGAGCACGCCCTGCGTGTCTCCGACGAACGCCAACGAGCCATCGACGCTTACGCCGCTCACGCTCGCCGCGCCGAGGGCGACGCTCCACACCGGCTTCTGCGTCGCGGCGTCAATCGCGATCAGCTTCGAGGGCTCCTGGTTGAGCCCGCCGTCGGCGTAGACGATCAGTGTCCTGCCGGCTGCGGTTCCGATCGCCGGCTCCGTGATGGGCCCGCCCGCGCGCGCCACCCGCCACGCCTGTTGCCCGGAGGAGAGATCGACGCCGTAGACCGCCTTCGATCCGAGAGCGATGGCGACGTCGCCGAGGACGACGGGGGCGGCGAATCCAAGGTCGGAGTCGGGTTCCCTGAACGTCCAAGCGCGGGAGTAGGGCGGTTGCGCAGGCGTGATCGACGAGACCGTTCCGGTGTGCGCGGGGCTGCCTTGGAACTGACTCCAGGCAGCCGGAGGCGGCGTTCCCGCGGCGGCGGCGAGACCCGAGCCGGCTCCCAGCACGAACGGCAGCAACGCGAACAGCGCGAGCGCATGTCGTAACCGGAGCGATGTCGGGAACACGGGAGCCGTCCTCGGTCGGAGGGACGCGACATTCTAGGCGTTGGGTCTCCGGCCGCGGGTGCCCCGTGACCACGCCGAGCGGGTCGTGCCTCAGGCGGCGAGCGGAGCGAGATGGATCAGGTCGACGACGTCGATCGCTCCGAGATAGAGCATCGGATCCACGTAGTCCCCGTCCTGCTTGACGCCGAAGTGCAGGTGCGTGGGCTCGGTGCTGCCGGGATGGCCCGTTCCGGAGAGCGCGATGACGTCGCCCTGCTGCACCTTCGCGCCCTTGCGCGTGTCGACCTCCGAGACCCACGAGTACGTCGTCTGCAGGCCTCCGTCGTGGTCGATCGAGACGAACAGGGAGCCGGCCACCTTTCCCGCGAAATGCACGATGCCGGGAGCGGCCGCTTTCACCGGTGTTCCGACGGGCGCACCGATGTCGATCCCGCGGTGACCGCTCGCATACGGGTTGGACGGCTGCTCGTAGCCGCGAACGATGGGACCGTGGAGCGGCCACGCGAGCGTCCCCGCGGTCGGAGGACCCGTTGACGACGCTCTCGCGACGTCGGCCGTTGCGCGAAACGGAGCGGCGGAGACGATCAGCGGCAACAGGATCGACAGGATGATGCGGCGCACGGGAACCTCCTGTTCCGGAGGAGGACGCCCGACGCTAGCGCTTCGTGAATGTCAGGTCTGTGCGAGTTGTCACTCCGTCTCGACGAACTGGAGACGGAGCTGCCCCACAGCTTTCGTGTGGATCTGGCAGACGCGCGACTCCGTGACGCCGAGGATCTCGCCGATCTCCGCGAGCGTGAGGCCCTCGAAGTAATAGAGCGTGACGACGATCTTCTCTCGCTCGGAGAGCGAGTTGATGGCGGCCGCGAGAAGGCCCCGAGTCTCCTGGGACTCGAGGCCGGTGGTGGGATCGATGCTCTTGTCGGCGAGCGTGTCGATGAGGGAGATCTGCTCCCCGCGGTCGTTGCCGACGGACAGCAGTTCGTCGAGCGCGAGGACCGACACGAAGGAGATCTGGCTGATGACCTCGTGCAGCTCGGGAACCGAGACACCGAGCCGGTCCGCGACCTCCTGCTCGGTCGGCGCGCGCTTCACCATCGCCTCCACGTCCGCGTAGGCCTTCTCGATCTCGCGCGCCTTGAAGCGCACGGAGCGCGGCACCCAGTCCATCGCGCGGAGCTCGTCGATGATCGCGCCCTTGATGCGCGGGATCGCGTAGGTCTCGAACTTGATCTGGCGGGACAGGTCGAACTTCTCGAGCGCGTCGATCAGCCCGAACATCCCGTAGGAGACCAGGTCCGCCTGCTCCACGCTCGACGGAAGTCCCGTTGCGACGCGGCTCGCGACGTACTTCACGAGCGGGGCGTAGTGGAGGATCAGCCGCTCACGGGCCTCGGCGGAACGGGAGTCCTTGAACTCGTTCCAGAGCGCCCGGAGCTCGTCGGCCTGTTGCTGCGCGTCCACGTCGGGAACGCGCACCGTCTCCTTCGCGGCCGCCTTGCCGCGGCGAAGATCCTGGCGCGGCTTGGCGTTCTGCGAGTCCGACACGGCCGTCTTCGAGCGGCCTCGGACGGTCGGCGCTTTCGCCGTCGCCGTTGCCGTCTTCGCCTTGGGGGAGGACTTTGGCATCAGGCCCTCGGATGGCTCGCTCGATAGGCGTCGAAAAGCCTCGCGCGCGACACGTGCGTGTACCGCTGCGTCGTCGCGAGGCTCGCGTGCCCCAAAAGCTCCTGTACCGCGCGGATGTCGGCGCCTCCCTCGAGTAGGTGGGTCGCGAACGAGTGCCTGAGAGTATGCGGGGTGACCCGCCGTCCGGACATGACCCTCCGAGCGTATTTTCCAACCATCCCACGGATATCTCGGCTTGTCATGGGCCGTTTGCGGCGATTGAAGAAGAGCGCGGGGGACGCCTCGCTGGCCATCGTGGGCCGCCCGTCGCGGAGGTAGGCACGCAGGGCCGCCGAGGAGAACTCGGACAGAGGGAGCTCCCGCTCCTTGTCCCCTTTGCCGTGCACGAGCACGCGCTCGCGCCCGAGGTCGATGCGGTCGAGCGTCAGGCCGCTCACCTCCCCCACCCGAAGTCCGGATCCGTACATCAGTTCCAGCACCGCTCGGTCGCGGAGGGTGATCGCCGCCTCGAGGGGGTCGTTTCCGGCTCGGGCAGCACGGCCGGGCGGCGGAGCGTCCGGCGCCTCGACGAGCTCGGCCGCCTCGGAAGCGCGGAGCACCGTCGGCAGGCGCGACGCCGCCTTCGGACGGCCCAGGAGCGCCGAGGGGTCGCCGTCGACGACGCCGCCGCGGAGGGCCCAGCGGTAGAACGTGCGGATCGCGCCGACGCGTCTCGCGATGGAGGTGCGCGCGTAGCCGAGGGTGGTCTGCTGCGCGAGGAACCGACGGAGCAGCTCGAGGCTCGCCCCGCGGAGCGAGCTCCGGGACCGCTCGAGGAACGCCGCCAGCTCGGAGAGATCGCGCCGATACGCCTCGACCGTGTGGACGGACAGCCGGCGCTCCCGCGACAGGTGCGCCGCGAAGGCCTCGACGAGCGATGCGTCGTCGTTCCGGGGAAGGGCAGGGTCCATGGGGTTCGGGCTCCGAAGTCGCCGCTTTGTACCAGGGGCCGCGACCGTGTTCAAGGATGCCAGGCCGCTCCAGGCGCCACGGATCACGGCCGAGGGATCACGACCGAGGGATCAAGACCGAGCCCGAACGTGCACCGGCTCCACTCGGCCGCCGACGTTGCGCACGAGACCCTTGATCTCGAGCGTCGTGAGCAATGCCACGGCCTCGGGGAGCGGAAGCCCCATCTCCCCCGCGACCACCTCCGGGAGCATCGACGCGACGAGCACCTCGAGGGCTCGCGCCTCGTCCGGAGTCAGACCGCTCGTCGCGCGCAGCGCCGCGCGCGACGACGTGGAGGCGGAGACTCCGAGATCCTTCAGGAGATCGTCCGGACCACGGATCAGGCCGGCGCCCTCGCGGATCAGCTCGTGCGGCGCGTGCGTCAGCGGACTCGTCACCGGCCCCGGAACCGCGAACACGTGTCGTCCGAGATCCACCGCGTGGTCGGCGGAGATCAGCGAGCCGCTTCCCGCCGCGCCCTCCACGACGACGAGCGCCTCCGCCATCCCCGCAACGATGCGATTGCGTGCCGGAAAGCGGAACGGTTCCGCAGGCACGCCCGGCGGATACTCGCTGACGAGCGCTCCGCCCCGCTCGACCCGGCCGAGGAGCGTTCGCTTCGCCACGGGATACGTCACGTCGATGCCGCACCCCAGGACCGCCACGGTCCGATCGTGCTCGAGCGCTCCCTCGTGCGACGCGGCGTCGATCCCGCGAGCGGCACCGCTCACGATCCACCAGCCCTCGCGCGCGAGCCCGGACGCGATGTCTCTCGCGATCTCCGCTCCGGTGGGCGAGCAGTTCCGCGCGCCGACCATCGCAACGGCGGGATCCACCTCCCGGAGATCGATGCCGCGCACGAACAGCATGGCGGGCGGATCCTTCAGCCCGTCGAGCCGGCGCGGGTACTCCGCTTCGTCGAACGCGACGGGGCGAGCACCGCATGCTTCGAGCGCCGCGGAGATGTCCTCGGGCGCGAGCCGCCGCGCGAATGCGCGATCGCTCTCGCTGCCGGCTGCTCCCCTTCGGATCGCCGCGAGACATGCCGATGCCGTGCGTTCGCGCGCCGACAGCGCCAGCAGCCGACGAGCGGTCAGGGCCCGCAACGACGACAGCACCAGTAAGGCGCGTCGATCGGCCGCCGTTGCCGCGAACCCGTCCGGATAGTTCTCCGGAACGGTCTCCGCCTCGTCTCCCGCGTCGTCGGTGGGCTCGGCTTCACGCGCGCGCTCAGACCGCACGGACGAGGTCTCCCGTGTCGAACGCGGCGCGATACGAGAGCGCTTCGGCCACGTGATCCGCGCCCGCTTCCTCCGCCCCCGCGAGATCCGCGATCGTTCGGGCGACCTTCAGGGCCCGGTCGAACCCGCGGCCGGTCAGAGCCAGCGACTCGACCGCCTTCGCCAGCAGTCCCTCCGCGGACGCCGTGAGTCGGGCCTCCCGCCGGGCCAGGGGTCCGGGCAGCTGACCGTTGCACGACACCCCGAGAGACGCGTAGCGCGCACGTTGCCGCTCCCGCGCCGCCTGGACCCGTTCCCGCACGGCCGGGGAGGACTCGCCGCGCGACTCGCCGAGCAGCTCGCCCTTCGACAGGCGCGGAACGTCGAGCCGCAGATCGATCCGGTCGAGCAACGGACCGGAGAGCTTGTGGCGATACAGCTCCACGCGATGCGGCGGGCAGGAACAGTGACGCCTCGGGTCGCCCGCGTATCCGCACGGGCACGGATTCGCTGCGGCGACGAGGGTGAACCGCGCCGGATACTCGACCGAGCCCACGGCGCGGGTGACGACGACGCGTCCGTCCTCGAGCGCTTGGCGGAGCCCTTCCACCGCGTCGCGGCGGAACTCCGTGAGCTCGTCGAGGAACAGCACGCCGTGATGCGCGAGCGAGACCTCGCCCGGCCGAAGCAGCGAGCTGCCGCCTCCGACGAGACCCGCGAGCGAGACGGACTGATGGGGCGATCGGAACGGACGCTGCCTCACCAATCCGGAAGTCGACAGGACGCCCGCGATTGAATGGAGCTGCGTCACCTCCAGCGCCTCCGTCCGGGTGAGATCGGGAAGGATCGTGGCGAGGCGTCGCGCGAGCATCGTCTTTCCCGCTCCGGGCGAGCCCATCAGCAGCAGGTTGTGGCCGCCGGCCGCCGCCACCTCCAGCGCGCGCCGGGCACGTGCCTGGCCGCGAATCTCCCGGAGATCGATCGATCGGTCGTCCGCGGGAGGTGGCTGCGTCGCCGCCTCCGACGACTCGACCTCCGGTCGGCGGCCCGATCTCAGGAAGTCCACCGCTTCGCGGAGCGAGGCCACCGCCACGACGTCCAGGTCCTCCACCAGCCGGGCCTCCGAGAGGTTCGCCGCCGGAACGACGAGCCCGGCGAGACGACGACGCGAGGCGGCGATCGCCATGGACAGGACGCCCGGCGTCGCCGTGAGACTTCCGTCGAGGGAGAGCTCGCCCGCGAACGCGTACCGCTCGAGGTTCCCCGCCGGCACCTGCTTCGACGCGGCGAGAACTCCCATCGCGATCGGGAGATCGAAACCGGGCCCGTCCTTGCGAAGGTTCCCGGGCGAAAGATTCACGACGACGCGACGGAGCGGCCACTCCAAACCGGAGCTCTCGACCGCCGGGCGGATGCGATCGCGCGCGTCCTGCACCGACGCGCCGGGAAGCCCGGTCATCGTGAGCGACGGCAGCCCCCGCCCGATGTGCGCCTCAACGGTGAGGACGTGACCGACGACGCCGACCACCGCGAAACCGAGCACCCGTCCGTACACGCGGCCGGACGTTAGCGTCCGGCAGTGACATCGGATCAGAACGCGTCTTCGAACACTTCGACGTCGACGCGGCCTTCTGCCGACATCGTGACGCTCGCAACGTCGAACCGGTGGTTCACCGCCTGCGTCGGACTCGCCCGGAGGTACACCTCCGCGACCTGGCGGAGCTTCCGTTGCTTGCGGGCGGTCACCGACTCGTAGCCGCCGCCGAGCGACGCTCCGCGACGCGTCTTCACCTCGCAGAACACGAGCAGGTCGCCTCGTCGCGCGATCACGTCGATCTCGCCTGCGGCGCACCGCCAGTTGCAGGCGATCACGTCGAACCCGCCGGAACGATAACGATCCGCCGCGGCGGCCTCGCCGACGACGCCGAGAACCGCGCGATCGAAGCGCGGAGGGAACGGTTTCGACACTCCTCGGACGCTAGCCGTCGGTACCGACAGCCCGAACGATCAGGGTCCGAGCGGCTCGGCCTCCGCCGTCTCGTTGCGATGGTCGAGCTCCTCGACGTTGACGTCGTGTCGCGTGAGGACCTGGACCCGGGTGACGAACCGCGCGGGACGGAACATGTCCCACACCCACGCGTCCTCCAGCGTCACGTCCAGCCACCCGTCGGTGCCGCGCTCGAGCTTCACTCCGTTGGCGAGGTAGAAACGGCGGTCCGTCTCCACCACGTGGGAGAACATCGGCAGCACGTCCCGGTACTCCCGATAGAGCTCGAGCTCGCGCTCGTCCTCGAACCGTTCGATGTCGTCGTCGCTCATCCGTCCTCCGGAAGCTCCATCGGCGTCGCGTCCAGCTCCTGCTCCAGCTCCTGCTCCAGCTCCTGCTCCGCGGCCATCGCGTCCTCCACACTCTCCCACCTCCGGCCGACACCCTTGAAGGACATCCGGTGGATCGGGGTGGGTCCCAGGCGGTCGAGCGTCTCCCAGTGGTGGCGCGTTCCGTATCCCTTGTTCGATCGGAACTCGAACTCCGGATAGCGTCGGTGGTAGCGGGCCATCATGCGATCACGCTGCACCTTCGCCACGATCGACGCCGCTGCGATCGAGGCGGTGACGGCGTCGCCCTTCTTGATCGAGAGGTGCGGGAGCGGCATTCGGCGAACCGGGAACCCGTCGGTGAGCACGTAGTCAGGTCGCACCTCCAGCCTCATCACGGCCCGTCGGAGGAGCGAGATGTTTGATCGGTGCAGCCCTCGCCGGTCGATCCGCGTCGGCATCACCTTCACCATCGACCGGCAGACCGCGCCGGCACAGATCCGATCGAACGCCCGCTCTCGCTGGAGCTTCGTCAGGAGCTTCGAGTCCGCGATGCCGTCGAGGTCGAAGTCCTCGGGAAGGATGACCGCAGCGGCAACGAGCGGCCCGGCGAGAGCGCCTCGTCCGACCTCGTCGACCCCGGCGATCAACCGGAAGCCGTGTTCGCGCAGGCGTCGTTCGTAGTGGCCGAGATCCGCCGCTAGTGAAGCCATCCGAGCCGCGATGGGGGCCAGATGGTCACGAACGCCTTTCCGATCACGTCGCTGACGGGAACGGGCCCGAGCTCATAACGCGAGTCGTTCGAGTTCAAGCGGTTGTCGCCGAGGACGAACAGATGTCCCGCGGGAACCTTGTACGGGCCGTACGGCTGCTCATGCTTCTTCTGCTGGGCGCTGAGCGGCATCGTGTAGGGCTCGGTGAGCGCTTTCCCGTTCACGTAGGTGACGCCCTGTTTGACCTCGACGGTGTCGCCGGGCAACCCGATCACCCGCTTGATGAAGTCCTCGTTCGGCGGCGTCGCGAGGCCGAGTCCCTCTCCGACCCAGTGGAAGAACGACTCGACCACGTTGCGGTCGGGCTGCTCGGTCGGATGGGGATTCGAGAACACGATGATGTCGCCCCGAGCCGGCAGCCCGAAGTGCGGCGAAAGCTTGTTGACGAGCACGCGGTCACCCGGCATCAGCGTCGGCTCCATCGACGCGGAGGGGATGTAGAAGGCCTGGACGAGGAACGTCTTGATGAGCAGCGCCAGCACGAAGGCCAGCACGATGAGGACCGGCAGCTCCTTGAGGAATCCAAGGACGCCGTGGCTCTCCGGCTCCTTCTCCGGCGCCGGCGCCGCGTCTTCGTCGGTGTCCACGGGGCCGGGAGGCTTGAGCGCCACTTAGTCCTCCTCGTCGTCGGACGAGCTGTCGCCGGACGACTTCGAGACGGAGCGAGGCGCGGCGGGTGCGAGCTCGCGGCGCTCCTTGATGCGCGCGCTGCGTCCTCGGCGCTCACGCAGGTAATACAGCTTCGCGCGACGAACGCGTCCTTTCGTGTCGACCTCGAGCTTTCCGATCGACGGCGAGTGCACGGGGAACGTGCGTTCCACGCCGACGCCGAAGGAGATCTTGCGGACCGTGAACGTCTCCTGGAGCCCGCCGCCCTGGCGCCGGATCACGACGCCCTGGAAGACCTGGATGCGCTCGCGGTTGCCCTCCACGACGCGGACGTGCACCTTCACGGTGTCGCCCGGCCGGAATTCCGGCAGGTCGTCACGCAGGTAGGAACGGTCGACGAGGTCGGTCTTGTTCATGGCGGGAGCCGCGATGATAACACCGGGCCTCCGGATCAGCCGGATGGTTGTGCCTGCTCATCAGGCGCGTTCGCCAGCAGATCGGGCCGGTTCCGTTCGGTCTTCTCCAGGGCCGCGGCTCTCCGCCAGCGATCGACCGCGGCGTGATCGCCGGAGAGGAGGACATCCGGCACCGCCATCCCGCGCACGATCTGCGGGCGCGTGTAATGCGGATGGTCGAGGAGGCCGTTCTCGAAGGAGTCGTTCGTCAAGGAATCCTCGCGACCGACGACGCCCGGAACCAGTCTCGTGACCGCCTCAAGGACGACAAGCGCGGGAACCTCCCCGCCCGACAGGACGTAGTCGCCGATCGAGAGCTCCTCCGCCGCGAGACCCTCGACGACGCGCTCGTCGATGCCCTCGTAGCGGCCGGCGACCAGCACGATCCATGGCTCGGCAGAGAGGTCCTTCACGAACGCCTGATCCAAGCGTCGGCCGGCGGGCGACAGGACGAGCGTCCGCCTCGCGCCGTCACCGAGGGACTCGGAAGCGCGGAACACGGGCTCCGCCATCAACACCATGCCTGGGCCGCCACCGAACGAGGTGTCGTCGACCTGCCGGTGACGGTCCTCGGTGAAGTCGCGGAGGTCGTGGACGCGGACCTCCAACAGGCCCGAGCCGATCGCGCGGCTGAGGAGCCCCTCGCGGAGAGGACTGTCGAACAGACCCGGGAAGATCGTGAGGACGTCGACGCGCACGCGGATCACCTCTCCTCGGCGGTCAGCCCCGGCACGTCGCGGACGACGACGCTGCGTGCTCGGACGTCGACGGAGACGACGACGTCCTTCAGTGCCGGGATCAGCACCTCGGCATCCGGATCGCCGCCGGAGCGCGCCGCCCATACGTCGTTGGCCTGTGTATGGATCACGTCGACGATCGTTCCGAGGGAACGACCGGTTTCGGTGTGCACCTCGCAGCCCTCCAACTCGTAGGGCCAGAAGGAGTCCTGCGGGAGCTCGGGGGACGCAGCGCGAGGAACCATCAGGTAGACGCCTTGGAGCCGCTGAGCCGCGATCCGGTCCTCGACACCGGCGAACTTCACGAGGAGCCGGCCGCGATCTCGTCGTGCCGCTTCGATCGAGAGGGAGCCGTGACCTTCCGCGAGGAGCTCTGCGCCCGGGTCGAAACGCTCCTCGACCTCCGAGAGGACAAGCACCGCGACCTCGCCTCGGACGCCGTGCGCCCGGGTGATCTTGCCGACGGCGACCGCCGGCTCGTCGTTCACTCCACGATCTCGACCATGGGGTTGACACCGGCGCGCGTTCCGGCGGCCTTCAGGACGGTGCGGATCGCGCGGACGGTCCTGCCGCCCTTGCCGATCACCTTGCCCATGTCCTCGGGATCGACGCGGAGCCGGAGCTGGACGGAGCGCTCGCGCTCCACCTCGGTGACCTCGACGGCGTCGGGGTGCTCGACAAGCTCCTTCGCGATGTACTCGAGGATGTCTTTCACGACGCGGCGGGCGCGCCGGAGGACGCGGGTGCGGGAGCACCGCCCCTCTTCGACGCTTGGAAGCGGTCCCAGATCCCCGTGACGCGCAAGAGGTTGGCGACGGCGGCACTCGGCTGCGCGCCGGTGCCGAGCCAGTACACGGCTCGCTCCTCGTCGATCTCGATCAGCGAGGGGTCCTCCAGCGGGTGGTACTTCCCGATGTTCTCGATGAAACGGCCGTCGCGAGCCTCCCGCTGGTCCGCGACCACCACGCGGTAGAAGGGGCGTTTCTTCGCGCCCAGCCTCCGCAGCCTGATCCTCGTCGCCACTCCTGCTCCTTCTCTTCGCCGGCTATGAGATTCCGGGGATGTTCGGCATCCCGGGGATGCGAGGCATCTTGCGTCCGCCTCCCATCATCGACTTCATCATCTTTCGCGCCTGCTCGAACTCCTTGAGCAGGCCGTTCACGTCCTGCGTGGTGGTGCCGGAGCCGCGAGCGATCCGCAGGCGCCGGCTGCCGCTGATGATAGCGGGGTTCCGCCGCTCCTCCGGGGTCATGGAAAGGATCATGGCTTCGGCGCGGTCGAACTCCCGGTCGTCCACCTCGAGGTCCTGGAGGCCGTTCTTCCCGCCGGGGATGCCGGGCATCATCGCGAGCAGATCCTGGATCGGCCCGAGCTTCTTCACCTCGCGCATCTGGACGAGGAAATCCTCCAGCGTGAACTGGGCCTTCAGCATCTTCTCGGCGGCCTCGCGGACCTGATCCTGGTCGATCGTCTGCTCGGCCTTCTCGATCAGGGAGAGCAGGTCTCCCATCCCAAGGATCCGCGAGGCCATCCGGTCCGGATAGAACGGCTCGAGGTCCGACGGCTTCTCCCCCGTGCCGACGAAGTACACCGGGCGGCCGGTGACGCCGGTGATCGAGAGCGCGGCGCCGCCGCGGGAGTCGCCGTCGAGCTTCGTGAGGATGAAGCCGGTCGTGTCGACCTGTTGCATGAAGCTCCGCGCCTGCACGACCGCGTCCTGTCCGGTCATCGAGTCGCACGCCATCAGGACCTGATGCGGCTTGGAGACGTCGCGCACGCGGCGAGCCTCCTTCATCATCTCCTCGTCCACGTGCAGCCGGCCCGCCGTGTCGATGATCACGACGTCGGCCGATCCGTCGCGGGACACTTGTTTGAGCGCATTCTTCGCGACCTTCACCGCATCCCTGCCTTCGGAGACCACGGGGATGCCGATCTCCGCGCCGAGCGTGAACAGCTGGTCGACGGCTGCGGGACGCTGGAGATCCGCGGCGACGAGAAGCGGATGCTTCCCCTTCTCCTTCATCAGCCGCGCGAGCTTCGCGCAGGCGGTCGTCTTTCCGGAGCCCTGGACGCCCGCCATCATCACGACGGCGGGCCGCGCGTTCGGGAGCACGAAGGGGCGGTGCTCTCCCCCGAGGGTCGTCGTCAGCTCATCGCGGACGACCTTCACGACCTGCTGCGCCGGCGTGAGGCTTCCCATCACCTCCTGGGAGAGCGCCCGCTCTCGAACCCGAGCGAGCAGGTCATCCACCACCTCGAGCGCGACGTCGGCTTCGAGCAGCGCGGAGCGCATGCCCTCGAGGGCCTGATCCACCTGCTTCGGGTGGAGCTTTCCCCGCGTCTTGAGTTTCTTGAAGACCGTGTTCAGACGGCCGGTAAGGATGTCGAACATGCCTGCTTGAGGGGTCGTCGTGCTATCGACGGCGCGCGAGCGCCCGGAGATGAGATTGTACCCAGCCCTCACGCACGGAGCGTCAGCGGCCGTCCTCCGGCGCGGTCGTCGACAGCACCTTCTCAACGGTTCGGAGGAGCGCGAGCGGGCTGAACGGCTTCGTGAAGTACTCGTCGGCGCCGAGGGAGAGGACGCGCTCCCGCTCCTCCTCGCCGGTCGCGGTGACGATGATGACGCGCACCGATGCCGTCGCGGGATCTTCCTTCAGGCTCTTGAGGACGTCGGCGCCGGTCATGCCCGGGATGTTCAGGTCGAGGAAGACGAGGTCGGGTGGCTGCGAGCGCACCATCTCGACCGCGGCCGCCCCGTCAGCGGCTTCGCGGATCACGAAGCCCTCGTGCTCGAGGACCATCCGCATCGCCTCGCGCATCGTCGGGTGGTCCTCGACGATCAGGATGTCCGCTCCCGCCATCTAGCCCCTCACTAAGCGATCCGCGAACGCGGCGGCATCGAAGGGCTCGAGGTCGTTCGGCCCCTCCCCGGTTCCGACGAGCTTCACGGGAACCCCGAGCTCACCGCGCACCGCGAGCACGATACCCCCCTTGGCCGTGCCGTCCATCTTGGCCAGGACGACGCCCGTCACCTCGACCGCATCGGTGAATGCCCGGGCCTGGGCGATGCCGTTCTGGCCCGTCGTCGCGTCGAGGACGAGCAGCGTCTCGTCGACTCCGCCGGCCGCGCGCTCCAGGACGCGCCGGACCTTCGCGAGCTCGTCCATCAACGGCGTTCGTGTGTGGAGACGCCCCGCGGTGTCGACGATCAAGACGTCGGATCCGCGGGCGCGAGCCGACTCCACCGCGTCGAACGCGACGGATCCCGGATCCGCACCACGCTCCTGCGAGACGAGGTGGGCGTTGCCTCGCTTCGCCCAGACGTCGAGCTGCTCGGAGGCCGCCGCGCGGAACGTGTCGCTTCCGGCGAGGCTGACCTTCTTTCCCTCACCGGCGAGCCGCACCGCGAGCTTTCCGATCGTGGTCGTCTTTCCGGCACCGTTGACACCGACGACCATCCACACGGAGCTCTCGCCGCCCGTGGAAAGGCTCGGGTCCCCTCGGAGCTCCTCGGTGATCTCGGAGACCAGGATCTCTTCCATGTCGGCATCGGCCGTGTAGCGCTCGCGAACGCGTCTCGTGAGATCCGCGGCGACCACCGGACCGACGTCGGAACGGATCAGGAGGTCTTCGAGCGCCTTCCAATCTTCCTCGGTGGCGGGTCGTCCGCCGAACAGGGATCGAACCCGTGCACCGAGAGCCTCCTTCGACGGAGCGCGAGGCGGCGCCGGGCTCGTCCGTGGAGGGCGTTCCAGCGTTGCGGTGCCAACGCCGGATGGCCCGTCGTCCCGCCGCGGTCCGGAGGAACGCCGCATCACGGCGACGACGGCACCGAGCGCGGCGAGCAGGACGAGAACGACGATCAGGATGGTGAGCGACACGCGGGCTCAGGCTAGCGGACGGGGTCCGCCTCGGGCACGACGACGGGCTCCTCGGACGCCGGAGCGGTCCTCCGTTTGCCCTCGTCGTCGATCCGCTGGCACACGACCCTCGACGTTCCGTCCTTCGACATCGAGACTCCGTAGAGCATCTCCGCCATCTCCATCGTGCGCTTCTGGTGCGTGACGACCAGGACCTGCGACTCGCGGGCGAACGACTCGATCAGCTTGAGGAACCGGTGGAGGTTCACGTCGTCGAGCGCCGGCTCGACCTCGTCCAGCAGATAGAAAGGACTCGGACGGGCGCGGAAGATCGCGAACAGGAACGCCATCGCCGTGAGCGCGCGCTCGCCACCGGACAGCAGCGAGATGCGACGGACCCGCTTGCGGCCGGGGCGCGCCTCGATCTCCAACCCCGTCTCGAGGAGGTTCGCGGGGTCCGTGAGGACGAGCTTCCCCTCGCCGCCCGGAAAGAGCTCCTCGAACAGATCGGAGAACGCCTGCGCGACGTCGGTGAACGCGGCGTCGAACGTTGCCGAGATCTCCACGTCGATGCGCTGGATCAGCTCGAGGAGATCGCGGCGGGCGGACTTCACGTCGTCGAGCTCCCGCGCCATGAAGTCGTAGCGCTCCTGGACCGCCTCGAACTCTCCGGTGGCGAGGAGGTTGACCCGCCCGAGCAGACCGAGTCGCCGGGACACGAGCTCTGCCCGCCGCTCGAGCGACTGCACGTTCTCTTCCTGTCCGAGCGCGGCGACGGACTCGGACGGATCGCGGCCGTGTCCGGTGCGGAGCAAGGTCTCGGCATCGGAGATGCGGCGGTCGAGGTCGCCTCGGGCGCGGTCCTCGTCCGCGTACGTCTCCCGGAGGGAGTCCAGGCGCGCTGCCGCCTCCCGCCACCGGCGGTTCACGTCGGCCTCGTTCTCCGTCGCATGGCGTTCGCTCGCGGCAGCGGCGTTCCGGCGCGCCGACGCGGCGTCGAGCGCATCGCGAGCCGACTTG
The DNA here is from genome assembly GCA_045805245.1 of Actinomycetota bacterium. Classification (GTDB taxonomy): domain Bacteria; phylum Actinomycetota; class UBA4738; order UBA4738; family JBJMLN01; genus JBJMLN01. The sequence continues at coordinate 18,697 of JBJMLP010000272.1, forward strand.
AGCTCGGCTTCGGCTTTCGCGCGCTCGGTCCGCGCCGCCTCGAGGGCCTGGCGCATCGCAACCTCGTCCTCCGCCTCCAGGGCGGTGCGGTCGGCGATCAACCGCTCCCGGCGCGACTCGAGCGAGGTGCGGCTGCGGTGGAGGGCCTCCGCCTCGACGCGGGCCCGCACCGGCGCTTCCGGAAGCGGTGGCAGCGATGGCAGCGTCGGTTCGGCCTCGGCGGACGGCAGCTGGTCGCGAAGCGCCGCGACCGAGCCGTCGAGCGCCGCGAGCCGCCCGGAGAGGAGCTCCTCCTCTCGCGCGAGCGCGGCGAGGTCGGCGGTCGCCGCCCCCATCCGCTCCGCGACGGAAGTGAGCTCGGCATCGGAGGTCTCCATCTCGCGGAAGAGCGCCTCCGACCGCCGGAGGATGTCCTCGAGCGCGGCGCGTTTCGGACGCAAGCTCGCGGTCGCGACGGCGAGGTCGTGTTCCACGACGGCGAGCTCGTCGCGGATCTCCTTGCCGCGCACGTCGGTCTCGGCGGCCGTCCGGATCGACGCCGGCCCGAGCAGAACCCCACCGGGCGTGACGAACGAGGCCTTCGGATGCTTCCCGCGCTTCGCGACGGCATCGGAGACGTCCTTCGCGAGGTACACGTCGCGAAGGACCGTGGAGATCAGCCCACGCGCCGGCGGCTCAGCGGAGACCTTCGAGAGCAAGCTCTGCTCGCCGGGAAGAACGAAGGAGACCGGACCGCCCTGGGCGACCGCGAGCCAAGCTCCCTGACCCGACGGAGCGGCGGCCAGCGCGTCGCTCTCACGCTCGAACACGACGGCGTCGGCGTGCGGACCGAGAGCGGTCGCGAGGGCACGGCGGAGCGCCGGCTCGACGCGGACGAGGTCCTTCAACAGGCCGATCGCGCGCGGACCTTGGCTCATGAACCGGGAACCCGGCGTCTCCTCGAGATCGCTCCTGCGGGCGCGAAGGAGCTCGCTGCGAGCCTCGTGACGGCGGGCGCGCTCCTCGATCTCTTCCACGTCTGCAGCCATCGCGGCGCGCTGCTCGTCCAAGCGCGACATCTCGTCGGTGAGCTCGGTGGCGTGTGCGTCGAGCGACTCCACGGTCTCGGCGAGCCCGTCCCGCTCGCTCGAGCGCTGGTTCGATCGCGACCGCACGTCATCGAGCCCGGCGGAGACCGTGGCGCGCTCAGCCTCCGCGGTCGCGAGCGCCCGGTGGATCGTCTCCACCTCCACTCGGCGAGCGGCGGCGAGCTCCGACAGCCGCGCGCGTTCCTCTTCGGCATCGCGCCGGGCGGACTGTTCGCGCCGGAACCGCTCCTCCGCATCCTCGAGCTCCGCCTCGCGGCGTTCGACCTCCGGTCCGAGCTCGAGGAACTCCCCGGCGACGCGCTCGAGCTCCTCGTTCAGCGCCGCAAGCCGTGTCGTCCGTCCGGATGCGCCCGCGAGGCGTTCCCGGGCGGTCGCTTCCTCGTCGACGGACGCGCGGAGCGACTGCTCGGCGGTGGAGGCGCGCGCCTGCGCCTCCGCGAACGCCGACTCCGCCGACCACAGCTCGGCCGACGCCCGGTCGCGCTCCCGTCCCGCCTCTTCGATGCGAGCGTCGAGGTCGGTGAGCTCCGTTCGAGCGCGTTCCCGGTCGCGGAGGCCCTCCTGCCAGCCGGAGGACCGTGCGCCGCGTTCCTCGAGCAATCCCTTCAACCGTGCGGCCGCGAGGCGCCAGCTGAGCTCGTTGGCCTGGCCGGTGAGCTCCTCGTGGCGTCGCGCCGACTCCGCCTGCTGCTTCAACGGCTTGAGCTGCCGCTTGAGCTCCGCGAGCACGTCCTGGAGCCGGAGAACGTCCTGCTCGAGCGACGCGAGCTTCCGTTGTGCGCGCTCGCGGCGGCGCCGGTGCTTCGCGATCCCGGCGGCTTCCTCGATGTACTGGCGGCGCTCCTCGGGGCGCGCGTGGAGAACCTCCTCGAGCTGGCCCTGGCCGACGACCGTGTGCAACGCGCGGCCGATGCCGGTCTCCGAGAGGAGCTCCTGGACGTCGAGGAGCCGGACGACCTGGCCGCCGATGCGGTACTCCGACTCCCCGGAGCGGAAGACCGCGCGGCTGATCTGGAGTTCGCTCATGGGGACGGGGATCTTGCCCGCCTCGTTGTCGATCACGAGCTTGACCTCCGCCATGCCGAGCGCCGGCCGCGACGGCGTGCCCGCGAAGATCACGTCGGCCATCTGTCCACCGCGAAGCGCCCGGGCGCCTTGCTCGCCGAGCGCCCAGCTGATCGCGTCGACGAGGTTCGACTTGC
>JBJMLP010000273.1:0-5928 GCA_045805245.1 Actinomycetota bacterium
GTCCGCGGCCAGAACCTCAAGGAGGAGGACGTCGTCAGCGAGGTCTTCACGACGACGACGAAGCACTGGCTCCTGTTCTTCACGAATCGCGGGAAGGTCTACCGGGTCAAGGTCTACGAGGTTCCGGAGGCGAGTCGAACCGCTCGCGGCCTCTACGCCGCGAACCTCCCCAACGTCGCCATCTCCGGAGACGAGCGCATCAGCGCCGTCATGGACCTCAAGGAGTACGCCGAGGACCGGTTCCTGTTCTTCGCGACGCGCAAGGGCATCGTGAAGAAGACGGCGCTGCCCGAGTACGACTCGTCGAGAACGACGGGCCTCGCCGCGATCAACATCCGAGAGGGCGACGAGCTGTTCGACGTGCTCCTGACCGACGGCAAGGACGACATCTTCCTGATGTCGCGTAACGGGCAGGCCATCCGCTTCTCCGAGCAGGTGACCCGTCCGATGGGCCGCGCGACCGGCGGCGTGATCGGCATGCGGCTCATGGAGGGCGACGAGGTGATCTCGCTCGGCGCGTCTTCGGGCGGGGAGGAGATGATCTCGGTCACGCAGCAGGGATACGGCAAGCGGACGCCGCTCAAGGACTATCCGCGAAAGGGCCGCGGCGGCAAGGGCGTCGTCGGCCACAAGCTGACGAGCAAGACCGGCAAGCTCGCGGGCGCGTTCGTGGGTTCGAAGGACCAGGACGTCTTCGTGATCTCCTCCTCCGGGATCGTGATCCGGGTCCAGGCGGGGGAGATCCGACGTGTCGGGCGCGCGAGCCAGGGCGTCCGCACGATGCGCGTCGAGGAGGGCGCCCACGTCGTGGCGCTCGCTCCGGTGATCAAACAGGTCGACGAGCCGGAGAACGTGGAGGCCGCCTCGGAGGTCGAAGCCGGCGCTCCGGCCGCTCCTCCGCGGCTCGGCGAAACCGCCCCGCCCTCGGAGACGAAGCGCGCCTCGGCGAAGAAGTCCTCGGCCCGGCCCGCCGCGGCGAAGAAGACTTCCGCGAAACGGACGACCGCCATGAAGGCCGCTGCGAAGAGCACCACGAAGAAGACCGCCACCCGCAAGACGACGACGGCGAAGAAAACCGTGAAGAAGACGGCGGCGAAGCGGAGCGCCGCTACGAAGAAGACGGCGGCGAAGCCGACGACCCGGAAGGCAACGGGACGCGGCGGAACGTCGCATACAGCGTCACGTCGTAGACGATCTTGAGGCCTCCGGCGACCACGAACGGCGCGGCGATCGCCGTCGACATCAGCGCTCCGGCAACGAAAGGTCCCGCGGGCCGCGAGACGTAGCGAGCGGTGTTGGTGTAGGCAGCCGCGCCTGTCCGGTCCTTGCCCTCCACCACGGCTGCCACGAAGGCCTGCCTGGCCGGCACGTCCATCTGCGAGAGCGCGTATCGCGCGAGCAGCACCGCGATCGCCGAGACGAGCGTCGGCATGAACGGCACCGCGATCAGGAGCACATTCGAGGGCAGGTGGGTGAAGACCATCGTGTTCAGCAGGCCGAACCGGATGCCCACCCGCGCGGCGATCACCGACGAGACCGCCTGGAGCAGCCCCGCGACGAAGAACACGGTTCCCATCAGCTCCGGGCTCGCTCCGAACTTCTCGCCGAACCAGAACACGAGGAAGGTCTGCACGACGAACCCACCGGCGAAAGAATCCAGGGCGAACAATGCGGAAAGGCGGACGACGACGGGCGGAACGCGACGCGGATGCTCGACCGACTCCGGAGCGGAGACGTCGCCCTCTTCCTGCTCCTCGGCGGAGAGCTCGACGACGGAGGAGATGCGGAACGCGCGCCACGCGCAGACGATCGCGATCACGGGAAACAGCAGCAGCCACCGCTGCGTCGAGGGCATCGACGGATGCAGGCGGCTGAGCGCTGCGACGCCGGCAGCTGCGAGTGAGCCCACGGCACCCGCGAGATAGGCGATCGCGTTGTACCGGCCGAAGACATGCAGTCGTGTCTCCGGCCTCGCCTCGCCGATCATCGCCTGCTCCAGCGAGGTGATGGGGCCCGACTCGTTCGGGTCCGTCGAGAGCGTTCCGGTGAGCGCCGCGATCAAGAGCGCCGGGAACCAGTCGCTCAGGGCGTAGACCGCTCCCGCCACGCCCATCAGCAGAAGGAGAACGCCGTAGCACCTGCGGCGCCCGACCCGGTCTCCCACCACGCCGACCACCACGGACGAGAGGGCCATGCCGGCGAGCATCGCGGTGAAGACGAGGCCCACCTGGACGTCGCTGAAGCCGGCGACGCGCAGGAACGAGCCGATCAGCACGCTTCCGAATCCGTAGAGCGCTGCCCGAAGGCCCTGGATCAGCAGGATCGAGCGGAGGGCGCGCACCAGTGCAGGCTGGCCGGATATCGGGACCTCCGGCCGATTGCGCTCGCTCACGGTTTGTTCATACTCCCCGAAGTGGTGGAGTTCCCGTGCCGGAACGCGGCTCGTAGGCGCCTACGACGAGCGTTCGGTGCCTCGAACCCCGGTTCGGTCGGATAGTGTGGACCCTGTTCCGGCAGGGTATCTCCCGCGGAGTCGTCACGGATCGGCTGCGGAACTCCGGCGGCTTCATCGGAGTCTTGCACGAGACCGTTGTTGAAGGAGCGTCGTGCGCGTACAGGGTCAGCCCCGCGAAGCGGGCGACGGAGATGGCACCGGAGACGGCCTGCGAACGCAGGCCTCTCCCGGCGCGCGCGACGGCGTGGGCGTTCAGCCGCCGGCGCCGGCCGCCCAACCCGACAACCCCGCCTCCGCGCGAGCTGCGGCCGCCAGCCCGGCACCGGCCACCGAGATCAGAGAGCCCGAGGCCGCGCCGGGACCCGGAGAGCTGACGGGGCCGCTTCCCGTCGTCGCTCCCGCCGGCCGGAGGAACGGCGGCACGCGAGCTGCGGAGGTCGCTCCATCGACGCTCACGCATACCAACTCCCTCCGCAGGACGCGCGTGATCGTGCGCCGCCTGGGTCCCCTGTCGGTGTTCCGTTTCACGCTCCTGTACTCGTTCTCCGTGATGCTCGTCGCCTACCTCGCGATCGCGATCCTGTACACGGTCCTCGGGGCCCTCGGAGTGCTCGACTCCCTGGCGAAGACGATCGTGGACTTCGGCGGTGGCGGTTCCAAGGGGCAGTTCAGCTTCAACGGAGGATGGATCTTCTCCCGGCTCTTCATCGTCGGCGTCGCGCTCGTCCTCCTCTGGTCGGTGATCAAGGTGATCGCGAGCCTGATCTACAACCTCGTGTCGAACATCGTCGGCGGCATCGAGGTGACGCTCGCGGAGCGCCGCTGAAGTCCCCAGAACAGCCGGCAACGGAACGCCGCAGAGCCCTCGGAACGCCGACGATTGACCGTTTTCCGGAGCGCGAGTACGCTCTGGCGGAAGGGCCGGGTTCCATCTTCTTCCACCGTTTCGGGCCTGTAGCTCAGCTCGGTTAGAGCGCACCCCTGATAAGGGTGAGGTCGATGGTTCGAGTCCATCCAGGCCCACCGCGAAAGGAGCACCACGTGGGCGACGAGGCGAAGAGCAGCGGAAAGAAGCGTTTCTTCATGTTCGTCCTCCTGAGCGCGGCGATCGCCGCGATCGTGTCGTTCATGAGGAGGCGGCGCGGGAAGGAGTTCGACGACGAGTGGCAGGAGCTTCCGCCTCCCGCGGGCGGCTGATCCACTCCGAAGACGCGGCGGAGGCCCGCTCGGCTCGACCGGGCGGGCCTCTCGCATGCTCGGACGGGCGTGACGATCCGGCCCCCGCGAGCCGGCTCCCGGCGGCAATACACTCGGGCTCCATGGACAGCGAGGCCTGGCAGCGCGCGTACGACGCCGCCGATGCCGCGGGGGTGACGCTCCGTCCGCTCGAGGACCTGGAGGACGCCGATCGGATCCTCGACGTGATGACCGACACCTGGGGCGAGCACCAGCTCCTGCCTCGCGAGATGATCCGGGCGTTGCAGCACAGCGGGAACGTTCCGTACGGGGCGTTCGTCGGCGGAGAGTTGCGCGGCTACGTCCTCGGATTCCTCGCGCGCGACGCGAACGGCCCGCACGTGCACTCCCACATGCTCGCCGTCCGGCCCGGAGGACGTTCGAAAGGGGTCGGATACGCGCTGAAGTTCGCGCAGCGAGCGCAGGCGCTCGACGCCGGCGTCTCCGTCGTCCGGTGGACCTACGATCCGCTCCTCGCGCGGAACGCGCACTTCAACCTCGGCAAGCTCCGCGCCCATGCCGACGGTTTCGAGCGCGACTTCTACGGCGAGATGGACGATCTGCTGAACCGCGGCGACCGCAGCGACCGTTTCACGGTGAGATGGGACCTCGAGGTTCCGTTCCGGCAGGCCGACGGCTCATCCGTGCCCGTCCTCGAGCGGTCGGATGAGGAGCCGCCGCGCCCCGAGCGGGTTGCCGACCCGGTCGTGAGGGACGACGTCGTGGGAGCGATCGTCCACGTGCCCGCCGACTACGCGGCGATCCGCGAGGCGGATCCTGAGATCGCCACCGCCTGGCGCGACGCGACCGCGCAAACGTTCGAGGACTGCTTCGCCGCGGGAATGGTCGCCGTCGAGTTCGAACGCTTCTCCTGCGCGTACTATTTCTTGGCGGGCTCCGAGGCGGGATCGGGCCGAGGGTGAGCCGGATCCGGAGCCTCGAGCTTCGACTGATCGCGCTTCCGCTCGTCCGCCCGTTCCGCACCTCCTTCGGAGAGGACAGTACGAAGGACGCGATCCTCGTGCGCCTCGAGACCGACGACGCCGAGGGCTGGGGGGAGTGCGTCGCGGGGCCCCAGCCCGGCTACTCCGAGGAGTACAACGAGGAGGCCTGGATCACGATCCGCGACCATCTCGCGCCGCGGATCCTCGACAACGATGTGTCCTCCGACGAGCTCGCGATGGCGTTGGCCGGCGTTCGTGGCCATCCGATGGCCAAGGCCACGGTGGAGATGGCCCTCCTCGACGCGGAGCTGCGCGCCGCCGGACGTTCGCTCGCCGAGCATCTCGGCGCGGAGCGCGATCGCGTGACGTGCGGGGTCTCCGTCGGCATCACGCCGACCGTCGAGGAGCTTCTCAAGCAGGTGGACGGATACCTCTCCGAGGGCTACCGGCGGATCAAGCTCAAGATCGAGCCCGGAACCGACGTCGAGCGTGTCCGCGCCGTCCGGGAGGCGCACCCGGACATCCTGCTCTCCGTCGACGCGAACGCGGCGTACGAGCTGGCCGACGTGAGAGTGTTCCGCGACCTGGACGAGCTCGAGCTGCTCATGATCGAGCAGCCTCTCCATCACGAGGATCTCCTCCAGCACGCGAAGCTGCAGCGGGAGCTCCGCACGCCGCTCTGCCTGGACGAGTCCATCCGCTCGGCTGCCGACGCGGCGGCCGCGATCGAGCTCGGAGCGTGCCGGATCGTCAACATCAAGCAGGGGCGGGTCGGTGGGCTCCTGGAGGGCAGGCGGATCCACGACGTGGCCGTCGCCGCCGGCGTGCCAGTCTGGTGCGGAGGGATGCTCGAGACGGGGATCGGCCGCGCGGCGAACCTGGCGCTCGCCGGCCTTCCGGGGTTCACGCTTCCGGGGGATACGAGCGCCAGCCGCCGCTACTTCCGGCAGGACCTCACGGACCCCTTCGAGCTCGCTCCGGACGGCACGATGGCGGTGCCCTCCGGCCCGGGCATCGGCGTGGCGCCGCACCCGGAGCGGATCGAGCGGGCGACGGTCCGGGTCGAGCGCCTCGGAAAAAACTGACCCGGTTGAGGAATTCCCTCTTGACCGCGGCGGCGCGGAGGGCTTATCGTTGTCGTTGAGAAGCCGCTGGAGCCCTCGGGTCCCGGCGGTTTCTCACGTCCGGGGCCTTTTCGGACCCCGAAGACCAGCCTCCGCCCCGGTCTCGGACGATTTCCCTCCGCCAGGTCTTTTCGAGCGACCGGCGAATCCTTTACTGTCAGCGGTCCAA
>JBJMLP010000274.1:0-3189 GCA_045805245.1 Actinomycetota bacterium
CCGTCCAGCCGCTCGACGATGGGATGCATGGCCGGCATGACGCCCCTGGTCATCCAGTCATCGATCTCGGTGTGGCTGTCCACCGGCACCGGCGGCCTTCGGGTCGTGATCGGCTTGCGTTTCTTCTCCATCGCGAAATCTCCTCTGCCGCTGGAGCTTCCAGCCGGTGAGGTTCCTTCCTCCTCACTGGCTGCGCGCAGCCCTTTTGACGTACATCGGTCCGCCGCCGGTCCAGGAGGCTCGCTGCTCGCACGTTCACGATGACGGATCGGTTCCGCCCGGCGCGGCCTGTCGCTTTCGGCTCAATCGCACGGCGGTCACGAACGCATTGATGCCGAGACCGAGGATCAGGAGGTCGAGGATCATCTGCGCCATGACGACCACGCGGGCGGTCTCGCTCGTCGGGCTGATGTCGCCGTAGCCGACCGTCGCGAACGTCGTCACCGTGAAATACAGGGCATCCGTCTTGGAAAGATGCGCTTCGCTGAAGCTTCCCGACGCAGACGCGGACATCAAGAGGTACGTGCTCGCGAAGAACAGCAAGAAGAGCGGGAACGTGCACGCGAGGGCTTCGATCGCGCGGATCCCCGGTCGGCTCGAGTGGAAGATCCTCCGCAGTGCCCATGCGACGACGACGATGAACCCGACCGCGGCGACGATCAAACGTGGTCCTGCGGAGAGCCGGCCGCTCCTGTCGAGCGGCACGAAGTAATAGATAGAGACGAGGGCGGCCGCGATCAGCGTCGCCCGGAGCACGGCGCCGGTGACGAGCCGACGGCGCTGCTTGGGATCCAGCTCGCTCATCGTGGGCGCGGCCATGGCTCTCTTCTGATCCGGATCGTCGGAGGACCGATCACTCCACTACCGCGAGAATGACGTGGTCCGCGACCTTCCGATCAGGTCCTCGTGACCGTGTAGCGCTCGTACGCCCAGGTGATGACCACCGCGACGATGACGGAGCCGATCCATGCGATGCCATGGTTCGTGAAGACGAGCTCCCACAAGAACCCGCCGAGGATCGCGCTCACGACCCCGATCAGGATGGTGAACAGGAAGTTCATATGCTGCTTCCCGGGAAGGATCAGGCGCGCGAGCACGCCGATCACGGCGCCGAGAGCGACGTACCAGAGGAACCGGAAGAAGCTGATCTCCGCGAGCATCCCGCGCATGGGTCTCTCCTCCTCGAGCGGTAGGCCAGCACCTTAGTACGTCGATGCTTCCGGCACCGGCCCGCTCCGGCTCTGGAATACTGCGTGTCGTGAGCCATCCGTTCCTCGCCGACGCGCGGCAGCTGCTGTCGGAGACCTTCGACGGCATCCTGGAGACACTCTCAGGCCTCGATGCGGGCGGACTGAACGCGAAGCTGGATCTCGACGGCGCGAACTCCCTCGCGGTCATCGCGGTTCATGCTTCGAAAAGCGCTCGAACGTGGGCAGCGGTCGCGATGGGGGCGGAGCTCCCCGGTCGCGATCGTCCCGCGGAGTTCCGCACGGTTGTGGAGTCGCCGGACGCGTTCCTCCAAGAGCTGCGCACGGCCCATGGCCAGGCGCTCGCCTACCTCGACGGAGAACCGGCGATGCCCTGGGACGACCTTCGCCCGACGCATCCGGCTCCGGACGGGTCCACCGAGAACGTGACCGGCTCGTGGGCGCTTCTCCACGCGATGGAGCACGCTCGCGAGCATCTCTCGCAGATGTGGCTCACGCGCCAGGCCATCGAGGACGGTCGGCTGCGAGCTCCGTAGCGGCTACGACAGCACGCGCTTGCGGAAGCCGCGGATCCCGATGTAGCCCAGCACGATGTTGAATCCGATCAGCGCCACGTAGATCACCCATGTCTGCATGTGTGGCGCGAGCTGCGGCGTCAGCGAGGCACGCATCGCCTCGCTCATGTACACGAGCGGGTTGACAAGGACGATGATCTGCAGCCACCGGATCGGCTCGAGGAGTCCCCACGGGTAGTACGTAGCGCCGAGGAACGTCAACGGGATGATCACGATCCCGAACAGGAGCGGCACCTTCCGCGGATCGACCTGCGTGCCCATGACGAGACCGAGCGTCGCTCCGGTGATCGCCGTCAGCGGCAGGAGTGTCAGCAGGAGCGCCCATTGCACATGGAGGTCGACCGAGGTTGCAGGGATGAACGCGGCGAGGGGGAAGACGACGACCGCCGCGATGATCCCCTGGATCCCGCCCGCGGCGATCTTCTCGATCGCGACGCCGGAGATCGAGAGCGGGGCCATCACGCGGTCTTCGATCTCGCGAGTGAAGCCGAACTCGGTCACGAGCGGAAGGGCAACCGCCTGCACTCCCTGGAACATGCACGCGATCGCCACGACGCCGGGAACCAACAGACTGGAAAACGTCGCGGCCTCCTTGTTTCCGCCGACTCCGAGGCCGATCTTCGGGAAGACGTACGTGAACACGAACACGAACAGGAGCGGCTGCATGACCGAACGGATCACGAACTCGAAGAGGTTCTTTCGGAGGACGTTCAGGTCGCGCATCAGGAGGGCGCGGAACGTTCCCGACGAAGTGGCGCGGGGCGCCGTTCGCTCCGGCGCGGGGGCCTTGGCGACGCTCATTCGCGAAGCTCCTTTCCGGTCAGATTGATGAACACGGTCTCCAGGGTCGGCTCGGCGACCGAGACGTCCTTGACGTTGAAACCTCCGGCCTCCGCGACCTGGATCAGCCGGGGAAGGAGCCCGTCCGTCGCGCGAGCGGCGACGATCACCTCGCCGTCGACGACGCTCCCGCTGTCGACTCCCTCCACTTCCTTGAGCCGGAGAAGGAGCGCATCGCCGTCACCGTCGGTTCGGAGTTTCAGGATCGTGTCGGCACCGACCGTCCGCTTGAGCTCAGCGGGCTGATCGAGCGCCAGCAGGTGTCCGTGATCCATGATCGCGACGCGGGAGCAGAGACGGTCGGCCTCCTCCATGTAGTGCGTCGTGAGGAGGATCGTCTGTCCCTCCTGGTGGATCTCGCCGAGGATCTCCCACAGGGCGAGGCGGCTCTGCGGATCGAGGCCCGACGTCGGCTCGTCCAGGAACAGGATCGAAGGGTGGTGGATGATGCTCCGCGCGACCATGAGCCGCTGCGCCATCCCGCCGGAGAGGGTGCTCACGTCGGCGGAGGCACGGTCCGCGAGGCGGAACCGTTCCAGGATCTCGTCGGAGCGAGTCTTCGCGTC
>JBJMLP010000275.1:0-9622 GCA_045805245.1 Actinomycetota bacterium
GCGCCAGCACGATCGCACGCCCGATGCCGCGGGAACCGCCGGTCACGAGGGCCGCTTTCACGGCAAGGGAGTCGGGCTCGGAGCGGTCCATCGCACCAGCGTAGCGCCCCACGAGAGGCCCGCCCCGAACGAGGTGAGCAGCACGAGGCCGCCGGGAGCGACACGCCCCGCCCGCCATGCGCGGTCGAGCGCCAGCGGGATCGACGCCGCGGAGGTGTTGCCGACCGTTTCGACGTCGGAGACGACCGCCTCCGGACGGACGTTCAGCCGCTCGGCGACGGCGCTCATGATGCGGGCGTTCGCCTGGTGGGGAACGAGGAGGTCTACTTCGTCGGGACGGAAACCGTTCTTCTCCAGCAGCTCGCGGCAGGAGGCGGCCATCTCGGTGACGGCGCGGTGGAAGACCTCGCGTCCGCGCGGCATGCGGATCGAGTGGTCGTGCGCCGCAACGCTCTCCATCGAGGCCGGCATGCGGGAGCCGCCCGCGGGGATGAAGAGCGACTCCGACGTCGTTCCGTCGGCGCCGAGGACGCCGTCGATCACTCCCGGCGTGTCGGAGGGCTTCAGCAGCACCGCTCCCGCGCCGTCGCCGAAGAGGATGCAGACGGTGCGGTCGGTGAAGTCGAGGAACCGGGAGAGCACCTCCGCTCCGATCACGAGCACCGTGTCGGCGCTGCCCGCCTCCACCATCGCCGTTCCGGTGGAGATGGCGTACGAGAAGCCTGCGCACGCGGCGTTGACGTCGAACGCGGGCGCGCCGATGCCGAGCTTGCGCTGGACGTGCACCGCCGTCGCCGGGATCGGCGTGTCGGGGCTGAGCGTCGCGACGACGACGAGGTCCACCTGTTCCGGCGCCGTTCCGGCGGCCTCGAGGGCCCGCCGCGCGGCCGTCGCCGCCAGATCCGAGGTCGTGTCGCCATCGGCGGCGAAGTGGCGCTCCCGGATGCCGGTGCGCTGGCGGATCCACTCGTCGCTCGTGTCGACGAGGGACTCGAAATAGGAGTTCGGCACCACCCGCTCGGGCAGCACGGAACCGGTCGCCGCGATGGAGGCGTACCGGCGCCCGCCGGAGGCGCTCACGAAGTTCCCTCGCGGCGCGTGCCTGCACACGCCCGGCCGGACGTCACCTGCGTCGTCGAACGTCCGAGGCAGCCCCCGCCGTGCCCTCGCATGGGCCGAGGATATCGTCGGGCCCCGAGACGCGCCCGGATCAGGAGGTTTTCCCCGCGTCCGAGGCGAAGGCGGCGGCGTCCTCGGGGGACCCGACCGGAACGCCGCGGACGCCCTCCGCGGTGCGTCGCGCGAGCTTGGTCAGGACGTCGCCCGGCCCCGCCTCCACGATCGCGTCGACGCCGCTGGCGGCGAAGCTCCGAACCGTCGCCTCCCAGCGAACCGGGGAGACGACGTGACGGCGCACCGCGCCCCGCAGTTCCTCCGGATCGCGCGTCGGAGTTCCCGTCACGTTCGGGATCACGGGGAACGCCGGCTCGGTGAACGTCAATCGGTCGATCGCGTCGTCGATGTCGGCGACGGCGGGCTGCATCAGCGCGGAGTGGAACGCGCCTGCCACGCGGAGTCGCATCGCCTTCGCTCCGCGTTCTCGCGCGATCGCTTCCGCTCGGTCGATCGCCGCGAGCGAGCCGGAGAGGACGACTTGCTTCGGAGAGTTCTCGTTCGCGACGACGAGGACGTCGTCGCCGCGCGCCGCCTCCGCGATCGTCGCCCCGTCGTCCGCGCCGATACCGATCAGCGCCGTCATCGTTCCGGGCCGCTCCTCCGACGCGCGCTGCATCGCACGGCCGCGCGTCACGACGAGCTCGAGCGCCGGACGGAGCTCCAATGCGCCGGCCGCGACGAGCGCGACGAACTCTCCGAGCGAGTGCCCGGCCGCGCCGGAGAAGCGCACGCCCTCCGCCTCCAGCACGCGGAAGGCTGCCAGGTCGCACGCGAAGAGCGCAGGCTGCACGACCTCCGTCGTCTTGAGCGCCTCCTCATCGCGACCGAGCGCGGCGAGATCTCGCTCCATCGCGTCGGAGACCTGCTCAATCACCTTGCGCCCTTCCGGATGCTCGAGCCAACTGTCGGCCATGCCGGCGAACTGCGATCCCTGGCCCGGAAACACCACGGCCACCGTCATCTCGCGAACCCTCTTCTCATCGTTTCGCGCGCCCTCCGGTCGCTCGGACGCGCTCGCCGTGTACCGTGGTGTGACCACCGCGGCGCGAGCGCGGTTACGACTGGACTCGACCCGTTAGGACGGGCGAGTGTCAAGTTGCCAGTCCCGAGCACACCTTGTAGAAAGAGCCCGAGCCCATGGCCGAGAGGGTTCATCAAGGTTTCTCTTCTCCCCAGGCTGCACGTGCCGAGGGGATCACGGGGTTCCTGGGTCGCGATATGGCTGTCGACTTAGGTACCGCAAACACGCTCGTCTATGTTCGCGGACGCGGCATCGTCCTGAACGAGCCCTCCGTCGTCGCCATCAACACCCTGACCGGCGCGATCCTCGCCGTCGGCGCGGAGGCGAAGCGGATGATCGGGCGCACGCCGTCCCACATCCAGGCCGTCCGCCCGCTGAAGGACGGCGTCATCGCCGACTTCGACGTCACCGAGAAGATGCTCCGCTACTTCATCCAGAAGGTGCATCGCCGTCGCCTCCTCGCGAAACCCCGTGTGGTCGTCTGCGTGCCTTCAGGCATCACGGGAGTGGAGCAGAGGGCGGTCGAGGAGGCAACCATCGCCGCCGGAGCCCGCCGCGCCTACATCATCGAGGAGCCGATGGCGGCCGCGATCGGCGCCGGGCTCCCGATCCACGAGCCGACCGGCAACATGGTCGTTGACATCGGCGGCGGCACGACGGAGGTCGCGATCATCTCTCTCGGCGGGATCGTGACCAGCACGAGCATCCGGATCGGCGGCGACGAGCTGGACGAGGCGATCATCCAGCACGTCAAGAAGGAGTACTCCCTGCTGCTCGGTGAGCGGACCTCGGAGGCGATCAAGCTCGCGATCGCGTCGGTCTATCCGATGCCCGAGGAGCTGATCGCCGAGATCAAGGGCCGCGACCTCGTCTCGGGTCTGCCGAAGACGATCCACATCACCGCGGAGGAGATCCGCAAGGCGGTGGAGGAGCCGGTCAACGCCATCATCGATGCGATCAAGAGCACCCTCGACCGGACGCCGCCGGAGCTTGCCGCGGACGTGATGGAGCAGGGCATCGTCCTCACCGGCGGCGGCGCGCTCCTCCGAGGCCTCGACGAGCGCCTCAAGCACGAGACCGGGATGCCGGTGCACATCGCGGACAATCCGCTGTCGTCCGTCGCGATCGGCTCCGGGAAGTGCCTCGAGGAGTTCGAGGTCCTCCAGCGGGTGCTGGTCAGTCCCTCCCGAAGGTAGCCCGCGCCGATGGCGCTCAGGAGCCGTCCGAGGAGCACCCGCCTCCTGGTGGTGACGCTGGTCTGCGTCTCCCTGCTGACGATCACGCTCGACTACAAGGAGGGGGACTCCGGCCCGCTCGCCGGTCTCGGCCGTACGGCCCTCTCGATCGTGGCGCCTCTCCAGGAGGGCGTGACGCGCCTGACGCGGCCGATCGGGAACTTCTTCTCGGCGGTCACGCAGCTGCCGTCGCTCCGAGACGAGAACGAGAGGCTCCAGGACGAGGTCGCGCAACTCAGGAACCAGCAGGTGTTGAGCGTCTCGCAGATCCATCAGCTGGAGGAGCTCAAGAAGCTGCTGGGGCTCAAGCAGAGCCTCGATCCGCCGAGTACGGGGGCGCTCGTGATCGGCAGCGGAGTCGACAACTCCGGATGGACGGTGGAGATCAACAAGGGGTCCGCGGACGGCATCCGGGAGAACATGCCCGTCTTCTCGGGGACCGCGCTCATGGGCCACATCTCCCGGGTGGCGTCGAACGCTTCGATGGCGCGGCTGATCATCGACCCGAACTCCAAGGTGCCGGCCAGGTTGGACGAGGCGAACACGACGGGGCTCCTCGTCGGCCAGGGCGAGGAGGACCTCAAGATGCTCGGGGTTCCGCCGTCCACGAAGGTCTCGGTCGGCGACACCGTCGTCACTTCCGGATATCGCCTGGAGGGACAGCCGACCGGCATCGATCCGCCGGGTCGCGTGATCGGAACGGTCTCCCATGTCGGCGGCGGAGGATCCGCCCTGGAGAAGGACATCACGGTCCGGCCGGCCGTCAACTTCTCGACGCTCGATGACGTGCTCGTGGTGCTTTCCACGGGCTCGGGCTAGCCTGGGCGGTCGTGCGACGCACGCTCACCCTCGCGCTCGTGATCCTCACCGCGATCCTGCTCCAGACGACGGTGTTCGCGGACGTGCGCCTGCTCGGCGCCAAGCCGGAGCTCCTCTACCTGGTCACGATCGTGATCGCGCTGATGGAGGGCTCCGCTTCGGGCGCGGTGACGGGATTCGCCTGCGGCATGGCGCAGGACTTCCTGCTGAACCAGCCGAAGGGCATCACGGCGCTGACGCTGACGCTGCTGGGCTACGCCGTCGGCGTCACGAGCCAGTACATCGTCACGCAGTCGGCGCTCGTGCCGGTCGTCATGGTCGCGATCGGGACGTTCGTGGGCGTGCTGTTCAACCGCGTCGTGGCGTTGCTGCTCGGCCAGGCGGAGGCGAGTGCCTACTTCGTGGTTCGGATCGCCCTCCTCTCGGCGCTGTACAACGCGATCCTCACGCCGATCTTCTTCCCGTTGATCCGGAGGCTGACGCAGGCCTCCAACGCCCAGCGCGTCGTCAGGTGGTGAGACCGTGACGGAGGGTCGCACGGTCGCGCGCGTCCGTTTCCTCGCGCTGTTCGTCGTCGTGATGTTCGTTGCTCTCAGCGCGCGGCTCTGGTTCCTGCAGGTCCTCGCGAGCGACCAGTTCCGGTCTCAGGCGTCGCGGAACAGCGTGCGCATCGTTCAGACTGCTGCGCCTCGCGGCAAGATCGTCGACGACCACAACGCCATCCTCGTCGGGAACCGCATCAGCCTCACCTTGCTCGTCAATCGGCAGCGACTGGGTTCCCAAGCGTCGGTCGTGATCCCGCGGCTCTCGTCGCTGTTGCACGTTCCGGCCTGGCAGATCCGACAATCACTCGCCACCGATCAGTACTACTCGTATACGCCCGTGCCGGTTGCCTTCGACGTCAAGCCACCGGTCCGGTACTACATCGCGGAACACCAGGATGACTTCCCCGGCGTCTCCGTCGAGGAGGTGCCGGTGCGGCACTATCCCTACGGAAATACTGCCGCGCACGTCCTCGGGTTCACGGGGCAGATCTCCTCCGACCAGCTCAAGGACCCCGCGTACGCTGGCTACGAGCCCGGCGACATCGTCGGAAAGGCCGGCGTCGAGCAGGTCTACGAGAAGTACCTCCAGGGCACGAAAGGCGTTCGGAAATACCTGGTCGACGCGGCAGGCCAGAACCTCGGTCCGATCGGGGGGATCCAGGAACCCGTGCCCGGCGACACGCTCCACCTGACGCTCGACCTGAAGGCGCAGCAGCTCACCGAGGACAGCCTGAAGCTCGGAATGCAGAACGCGCGCAACTACGTCGACTCCAGCCAGGGCGGTCTGCTCAAGGCGAACGCGGGCGCGGTGGTTGTGATGGATCCGGACACCGGTGCGATCGTCGCGATGGCGTCGTCACCGACGTACGACCCTCGGCTGTTCACGGGCGGCATCACCCAGCAGCAGCTGGACAAGCTCCAGTCGCCCGGTTCGAACCAGCCGCTGATCGACCGCGCGATCCAGGGGTTGTATCCGCCGGGTTCCACGTATAAGCCGTTCGTGGCCGCGGCCGCCCTCCAATCCGGGATCGCCAACGAGAACGGCTACTACCCGTGTCCGGCGACCTACACGGCGCCCACCGACACCGTCGGTCAGCAGACGGTGTTCCACAACTGGACGACGCACGATCTCGGCTCGATGACCGTTGCGGAGGCCCTGATCGTGTCCTGCGACACCGTCTTCTACAAGTTCGGGTGGGACTTCTATCAGAAGTCGCCGGCGGAACCGCTCCAGCGGGATCTCGGCACGTTCGGGTTCGGCAAGCCGACCCTCGTCGACCTTCCGAACGAGCAGGCCGGTGTGGTCCCGACCCCGGAGTGGCTCCACAAGATGCACCGGCAGAACCCAACGGCCTTCCCTCGCAACACGTGGTACCCGGGCGACGACATTCAGATGGGCATCGGACAGGGCGACACGCTCGTAACCCCGCTCCAGATCGCCACCGCGTATTCCGCGATCGCGAACGGCGGCCACGTCTGCGTTCCTCACGTGGCGGCGGACATCACGGGTCCGGGCGTCAACAAGACGAACCCGATCGGTCCTGATTCGTGCCGGCGCAGGCTTCCGTTCACGGCGGGACAGCTCTCCTACATCCGAAACGCGTTGACGCAGGTACCGCGCACGGGAACGGCAGCACCGGCGTTCGTAGGATTCCCGTCTTCGATCTGGGTCGCCGGCAAGACGGGAACCGCCGAGAAGATCGGGCAGCAGAACTACTCCTGGTTCGCAGCGATGGCCGGAAAGACCCAGGATCACGCCGATTACGTCGTCGCCTGCCTCGTCGAGCAGGGAGGACACGGAGCCACCACGGCTGCCCCCATCGTCCGCCGAGTGATCGAGGGCCTCTACGGTCTGAACCTCTCCGGCGCCAATCCCTCCGCGCCGAACGACTGACGCCGATGGACCTGATCGCCGGACGGACCTGGAGCGTCGAGCGGAGACCGATCCGTCACCTCGACCCGGTGCTGATCTTCGTTGCTATCGCACTCTCGATCGTCGGGCTGTTCCTCATCTACTCCGCGACGCATGCATCGCTCGCGGCGCAGCAGCTGGACCTCTCCCTCTACGTCAAGAAGCAGGTCACCGCGCTCGCACTCGGCATCATCCTGCTCTTGCTCATCGTGACGTTCGACTACCGCTTCGCGAAAGTCTACGCGGGGATCATCTACGGCGGGCTCGTGCTCTTGCTGGTCCTCGTCCGCACGCCGTTCGGGACGACGAGCGCCGGCGCGCAGCGCTGGTTCCAGCTCGCCGGGTTCCAGTTCACGCCCTCGGAGTACATGAAGCTCGGGCTCATCGTCATGCTCGCCGCATATCTGTCGGAGGCGAAGTCCCAGGACCTCAGCCTCGAACACGTGCTGCGTGCCACGGCCCTCGCTGCGGTCCCGATGGTGCTCGTGTTCATCCAACCCGACGTCGGAACGACGATCGTGCTCGCCGCGATCCTCGTCGGCATCCTCTTCGTCGCGGGAGCGAAACCGAAGCAGCTGGCGGTTCTGGCGCTCAGTGCGTTCGTTCTCCTCTTCGGAGCGTTCCAGTTAGGCGTTGTGAAGGACTATCAGCTGCAGCGCTTGATCGGGTTCCTCGACCCGAAGGACGCCCAGGGTGCCGCCTACAACAAGAACCAGTCCGAGATCGGCATCGGCTCCGGAGGGATCACCGGTTCCGGATACCTCCACGGCACCCAGACGAACCTCGACTTCATCCCCGAGCAGCACACGGACTTCATCTTCACCGTCGTCGGAGAGGAGTTCGGGTTCGTCGGAGCGGTCGTGATGCTGCTGCTCTTTGCGATCCTGATCTGGCGCGCCTTCCGGATCGCGACGTTATCCAAGGACCCGTTCGGAACCTACGTCGCCGCCGGGATCGGCTCGATGTTCGCGATCCAGATGTTCGTGAACATCGGCATGACGATCGGCATCATGCCGATCACCGGGATCCCGCTGCCGTTCGTCTCCTACGGAGGAAGCTCGCTCCTCGCGAACTTCCTCGCTGTCGGGCTGCTGTTGAACATCCACATGCGGCGCTTCAAGTAGGGCAACCCGGCCGAGTCAGACGGTCGCGCGGGGCGTGGGTGTCGCGTCCAGCGAGATCGTCCACAGGAACGTGGAGCCGCGAGGGCCGCTCCGCTCCAGGACGACGTCGCCGTCCATCGCGCGCGCGGCCGTTCGCGCGAGGGAGAGTCCGAGCCCCGCGCCCTGGTGCGTGCGGATGTTCAGCGCCTCCACCTGCTCGAGGGGCTCGAAGATCCGGTCTCGGTCCACGTCCGCCACGCCCGGACCGCGGTCGAGAACGCGGACGTCGATCGTTCCGAGCCTCCGGGCGATCTCCACGCGGACGGCGGAGTCCTGCGCGGAGAAGCGGAGCGCGTTGTCGATCAGCTCCTCGAGGATCCGCGTGCCGACGAGGGGGTTGAGGTCGGGCTTCGGGAGGTCCCGCGCCGCGATCACGCGCACCCGCGGATGCGGCTCCGCGACGGCGCGAGCCCGCTCCACGACGTCGACGCGCTCGGTCAGGTCCGCGTCGACCGCGATCTCGAAACGCTCCACGAGGCGAGCGAGCTCGGTCGCGCGTTGCATCAGTCGTTGGAGGAGCTCCTCGCGCTGCTCCGGTGTCGCGTCCTTCCCGGCGAGCGTTTGCGCCATCCCGAGGACGACGGTGACGGGGGTGCGGAGCTCGTGTCCGAGCCGCGACACGAGCTCGTGGCGCCGGGCGGCGCGCTGAACGAGCGCCGCGTGCGCTTCCTCGAGCTCGCGCGTGCGGCGGCGCTCCCGCGCGAACGCCTCCGTCAGCTCGTCGATCACGGTCGGTGTGATCGTGGGAGAGAGCACCGCTCCGCCGAGGGCCGCCTGCATGACCGCCTGGAGGATGTCGTCGCCGTCGGAGTCCTTCAGCACGTACCCGGAGGCGCCCGCGACGAGCATCTCCCGCACGATCGCCTGATCCTCGTGTCCGGTGAGCGCGACGACGCCCACGCCCGGATGGAGCTCCTTCAGCCTGCGGGTCGCTTCGATCCCGTCCATCGCCGGCATGCGAACGTCCATCAGGACGACGTCGGGGTCGATCCGCTGCACGAGCTCGAGCGCCTCCTGGCCGGTCTTCGCCTCGCCGACGACGAGCAGCTCCTCCGTGTCGAGGAGCGTCAACAGGGACTCCCGGAAGCCCGCGTTGTCGTCGACGACCATCACCCGGACGCGCGCGGGTGCGAGCGCCGTCGGGGAAGCCGCCGTTGGGGAAGGCGGAGCCCAGCGACCTGGGGGGGCCTGGCTCATGGCAGAAGTCTTATGGCTGGAGGCCGCGGCCCCAATCCTCCGGAAGGGTGTTTCCGCAGGTGGGGAGTTCGGGCGACGCCTGACCCGATGGAGCTAGTCAGGGAAGGCCTTTCCTGCTCGAACCGGGTGGTTCCCGGCCCGATCTGCCGGAAGCGGCCCGGGCCCTTGCTATGCTCGGAGCGAAGACGTGCTCGCCAGACCCACGCGGATCCCCCGCGAAGGAGCGTCGGGCGAGGAAGACATCCACAACCGGCGCGCTCGCGCCGCGGGAGCAGAGCTCCGAGAGGCCGAGCGGCGCCGAGAAGAGGGCTACTGCGTGCCGGATCGTGCACGCGAGGCACCGTGGAGCGGCAATCCGCTCACTGCCGTCGCGTATCCGAAGATCCAGCTGAACACGCCGAACCGTGCCGCCTCGCGTGCACGTGGTTCCGACGTAACCATCTGGACCGCTCCGCTGCAGGTGAGCCCTCCCGACCCTCTGCGTGAGGGGAAGGAGTTCGCATGAGCGACAGCATCGACGAGGCGACCGCGGCCGAAACCCCGGCCGTCGAGAC
>JBJMLP010000276.1:0-4943 GCA_045805245.1 Actinomycetota bacterium
GGGTGGGCGGACGGCTACCGGAACAACTCCTTCCGAACGATGGAGCGGCTGCAGTGCCCGAAGCGACTGCTGTTCGGACCGTGGGCGCACGCCTCTCCCGCGACGTCGCTCCCGGGACCGCACATCGACCTCGTTCCCGAGATGGTTCGCTGGTGGGACCGTTGGCTGAAGGACGAGCGGAACGGCATCGACGAGGAGCCGCCGATCGTGCTCTTCGCTCGGCGCTCCACCAAGCCGAGGTTCGACCTTGAGGAGATGCGCGGCGAGTGGCGCTTCGAGCCGGGGTGGCCGTTGGAACGGATGCGCGAGACGCCGTACGCGCTCGCCGAGGCGCACTCGGACGTGGTTGCCGACCAAAGCGGCTTCGACGCCCTGACGGTTCGCGGCGACGTCGGATGGACCGCGTGGATCTCCTGCGCGGGACACCTGCCGTTCGGTCAGCCGGTGGACCAGCGGGAGGACGAGGCGTACTCCCGCGTCTACGACTGGGGGCCTCTGGAGGAGGAGCTCGACATCCTCGGCCACCCGCGCGTGGAGATCACGCTGCGCTCGTCGGCCCCCGTGACCTACCTCAACGCGAAGCTCTGCGACGTCTTCGAAGACGGCACGAGCGCGCTCGTGACGCGCGGGCTGTTGAACCTGACGCAGCGGGAGTCCCGAACGGACCCCTCACCGCTCGAGCCGGGCCGCGACTACTCCGTCACGTTGGAGCTCGAAGCGACCTCCTGGATCTTCGAGAAAGACCATCGCGTACGACTCGATCTGGCCGGAGCCGACTGGCCGAACGCGTGGTCCCCTCCGACGCCTGCCGAGATCACATTCCGCCGGGGCGGCGCGACGTTGGTGCTCCCCTTGCTGAACGGGCCCACGCCGGTCCGGGAGCGGCCACGGCTCGCGGAGGTCAGCAGGCGGACGCTCGACATGGGCGAAGGTCCGACCGCCGACAGCGACCGGGACGTCGAGGCGCGCACGGGCATCGTCTGCCGGGTCGATCACGACGTGATGAACAACCGAACCTCCACGACGATCGATCACGGTGGGGAGCCCGCCGAGGCGAGACCGGGAACGATCGTGCACGAGCACTACGCGGGAACGCTGGACGTCTCCACCGAGGATCCAGGCGACGCCGGCGCGGTCGGACTCGGATCCTTCGACATCCGCTACGGCGACGTGCACGTCAAGACCGAAGCCCGGCTGACGCTCCGGAGCGACGCGTCGACGTACCACCTCAAGATGGAGCTCGACGCGTTGGAGAACGACGAGCCGAAGTGGTCGAGGACCTGGGAACGCTCCATCCCCCGGAAGCTCCAGTAGCTCGCTACCGGTCGAGGATCTCCGCCGCCTCGTCGACCCGCACGACCTGATCCGGCTCCCGCCGCGTGAGCGGTGTGACCACGACCGGGTCACCGCGGAACAGGTCCTCCGTCCGGATGCGGATCGCCTGCGTGTTCCTTCCGGCGGGGAAGACGATCGTTTCCCGCTCGATCAGCGCCGGATCCACGTACATGGGCACGTGGAGCAGCAATCCGAGCGGAGGAAGGGCGCCCGGGTCGACATCGGGGAACGCATGGCGGATCTCGTCCTCGTCGGCAGGACGCGCGCGGTCACCGATGGCGCGGGCGATCGCGCCCGGATCGAGGCGGTCCCTCGCGGGGATCACCGCGAGGGAAACGTCGAGGCCCTCGATCATCGCGACGGTGTGCGCCATCTCCGTGGGATCGACACCGATGATCGACGCGGCCTCCTCCGCGGACGACGCGGCGGCGTGCGGGATCACCTGGAACGTGACGCCGCGGCCCTGGAGGTAATCGAGGACGGCTGCCATGGAGGAAAACGCCTCCTTCACTCCGTGGGACCGCGGACGCATTGTGGCACTCCAGGTCCGCCGGTCAACGAAGTTGGAGCTCGAACTTACGCGCCCGGGAGATGTGACCGGAACGCCAGGTAGCCGAGCCCCGCGCCGACGTCGACGAGGAAATGCGCGACGACGAGCGGCCACGTCCTTCCACGGCGGAGGAAGTTCCACCCGAAGAAGAGCCCGAGCAGGAGGTTTCCGAGGAACCCTCCCCACCCTTGATACAGGTGGTACGAGGCACGAAGCGTCGCGCTCGCGGCGAGCGCGAGGACCGGCGTCCATCCGATCTGCCGCAACCGGGTGATCAGGTAGCCGACGACGATGACCTCCTCCAGCAGCGCCGTCTGCGCCGCGCCGAGGATGAGCACGGGGACCGTCCACCAGTGCCCGAGCGGCACCGGGATCACGTAGCGATTCACGCCGAGCGCCACGGCTCCCAGGTAGATCAGGATCCCGACGACACCGACGACGATCGCGAGGACGACCCCGGCTCCGATGTCGCCGAGCGGCCGGTCGAGCGCGAGGCCGATGCCCTGCACGCCCTCTCCGCTCCGGCGAACGAGGTAGACGACGAGCCACACCGGTGCGAGGCCGAACGCGATGTCGAGCAGCTGCGTCAAGAGCCCGACCTGTGGATAGACCGCGACCGTCGCGCCCTTCACGGGGCCCGAAAGAAGGCTCACGATCGCGAACGCCGCGCTCGCGAGGAGCGAGAGCGACAGGACGATCAGCAGCTCCTCGCGTAGCGTCCGCGCGGGGAGCGGCGCTCCTCCCGCGAGCTCCGGAGGCTCGGGTCGCATGGGACCACTCTAAGTCGACCCGTCCGGACGAAAGCCGAAATCCCGCGGCGGGAGTACGGATCGGAACAAGACTGTCGGCGCTCGCCGGACCGACTTGACGGACGAGACACAGAACCGGACGATGCCGTGTCCGACCATCGGCGAACCTAAGGAGGAACCGTTGAGCCACCCAAACGAGGATCTGGTCCGCAGAGGCTACGAAGCATTCGCCACCGGCGACATGGCGACCCTGAATGAGTTCTTCGACGACGACATCGTCTGGCACGCTCCGGGCACCAGCGAGGTCTCGGGAACCTTCCGAGGCAAGAACGAGGTCTTCGCCAACCTCCAGAAGAACGTGGAGTTGACGGGCGGGACGTTCAAACTCGATATCCATGACGTCCTGGCCGACGACGAGCATGCCGTGACGCTCCTTCGGGCCACCGCTCAGCGGGACGGTAAGACGCTCGACGACAACACGGTTCAGGTCTTCCACATCAAGGACGGCAAGGTGACCGAGTCGTGGCTCCATCCGAGCGACGCGATCGCCTCCGACGAGTTCTGGTCCTAGACACCCGACGGCGTTCGGGGAGACTGCCCGGGCTAGACTCCGCGTTCCCGGAGACCTGAAGAGGGAGCGCGCGTGGCGAAGCCAGATGTAGCCGATCTCGTCGTCGTCGGAGCGGGAACCGTCGGCGGATGGGCCTCCTGGTTCGCCCGCCGTTCGGGAGCGAAGCACGTCGTCGTGCTCGAGCAATGGAAGGCCGGTCAGGGCTCGAGCTCCCGCGCGGCCGGCATGGTGCGCGCGCAGGGCGGCAATCCGCGGACCGTGAAGCTCGGGCAGTGGAGCATCGACTTCTATCACCGCCAGCAGCACCTGATCGGAACCGACTCCGGCTTCCGAGAGCACGGCTACCTGATCCTCGCCGTCACCGAGGACGACGTCCTCCAGGGCAAGGAGCGAGTCGCGATGCAGCAGGCCGCAGGCCTCGACGTCCGCTGGGTCGACGCGGCCGAAGCCGTGGAGCTGAACCCGACGCTCGCGCGCGACGGACATCTCGGCGGCTCCTACGTCGCCACGGACGGCGCGATCGACCCCCCGCGCAATGTGCGCGCGTACTCGCTCGCGATGCAGCAGAAGAACGTGGAGCTCCGTGAGGGCGTCTCGTTCCTCGGGTTGAAGCGTTCGCGCAAAGGCAAGCGCGTGATCGGCGTCGAGACGTCGGAGGGTCCGATCGCCACAACTCGCGTACTGCTCACCGGAGGACCGCTGTTGCGGAGCGTGGGAAAGGCAGCCGGCGCCCGCGTCTTCGCCGGCGGCGCGCGCCATCAGGTCGTCGTGACATCGCCGCACGGGGCGTTCGACGTGGAGCGCCAGACCATGATCTTCGACGTCGGCGCCGGGATCTACTGGCGTCTCGAGGAGGGTGGTCTGCTCTGGGGCATGAGCAACCCTTCGGAGAAACCCGGCGTCGCGACCGAGATCGACTGGCCGTACCTCCGCACGATGGAGGAGCGCCTCAACACGCTCGTCCCGGTGACGAAGGGCCTCGGGATCCGCAAGGCGTGGGCGGCCACGATCGAGTTCACTCCCGACCACATGCCCATCGTCGGTCCCGTGATCGACGCGGACGGCGTTGCGGTGGAAGGAACGACCGTCGCGGGCTGCGCTGGCCACGGCATGATGTGGGGCCCGGCGATCGCGAAGATCTCGGCCGACCTCGCCATCAAGGGAAAGACCAACCTGATCGATGTCTCCGATCTCGGCATCGACCGTTTCGACGAGCAAGGCCGGAGCATGCTTGCGACCGACCCGATTGCGCTCCCCTATCCGGTCTCCACCGGTGACGGCAAGTAGACGCAGCCAAGGCGGCGGATGTGACGGACGTCAGTCTTCCCTCGGCCACCTGGCTGGATCGGCCCAGGATCGGGCCAAGGCGGACGGTATGCAGACCGGTACAGGGCCGACGCCGATGGCCGTCATCTGACCAACTAACCGCTACCCAGGTCGCGCCGATCTAGAGCCGGGCTACTCTCGTACACGACTTCAGAGAGAGGCAATCGCCATGGCCGATCAGTTCTTTGCGTCCGCGTGGGTCATCAAGGTAGGTACCACCTATAAGGCCTACGACAGCGACGGCAATATCCTTTCGTCCGGCGCGAGCCTGGCTCCTGTAATTCAAGCCGCGATAGATCACCTGACGAGCGGCGGAACAGTTTTGCTCGTGCTTCAAGGTACGCACTCGATAACGTCAACCATCAACCTTGCAGACGGCGTGATCATCCAAGGAATGGGTGGAGGATCAACA
>JBJMLP010000277.1:0-6537 GCA_045805245.1 Actinomycetota bacterium
CGGATACTACCACTTCGTGCGCCCGCATCATGCCTTGCGGGTGCCCCTGCCGACTGCGTGCCCGCGCGGCGGACCCGGGCACCCACGGCGGTATCGCGCGCGGACGCCGGCCATGGCCGCCGGGATCACCGCGCGCCGTTGGACGGTCGCGGAGTTCCTGGGGACCCCCACGGCACGAGCGTCGAGTAGGAGAAGATCGGATACGGCACCCCGCCGTGCGGGATGTTCGCGATCCTGCCGAACACCACCGTGAAGATGACCATCAGCGTCAGCGGCTGGAGGACCGCCCAGACGCCGCCGAGCACCGCCTGCTTGTACCGGACGCGGAGATCGCGCTCCACGAAGGTGAGGAGGAGCTCCCGCGACGCCGCGAGCTCCCGGAGGGAGGCGCGCAGCGGCGTGCGGTACCGCTGTCGCGGCGGGGGATCCCGGTCGAGCTCCGCGGTGGTCCGGGGCCGGACCCGCGGGATCGCGTGGTGGGTCGCCGCCTCCTCCGCGACCTGCGCGTCGGGAACGGGACCGAGCTCGTCGACCGCCGGCTCCCCCGACTGCTCCCCCGCCGGCTCCGCGGCGGGCTCCCCCACCGGCTCGGGTTCGCGCCGGGTCTCCATCGCGAGCAGTCTAGTTCCGGGTCATGGCCGAACCGGGCGTTCGGGCGTTTCGCGCGGATCCCGGGCGCTAGACTCGGCCACCGTGGCGCGCGAACCCTTCGTGGCCGCCGTCGTCGTCACCTACCGGCGGCCCGCCTCGCTCCTGCGCGCGGTGGATGCCATCCGACGACAGACGGCGAAGCCGGACCTCGTGATCGTGGTCGACAACGCCGACGACGCCGCGGCTGCGCTCGCCGATCGTGACGGGATCCGGATCGTGTCCACCGGAGAGAACCTCGGTCCCGCCGGAGGCTACGACCGCGGGCTCCGCATCGCGGTCGACGCCGGCGCCGATCGCGTCTGGACGGTGGACGACGACGTCGAACCGGAGGCCGACTGCCTGGAGCGGCTCCTTTCGGCGACGACGTCACCCGCGATCGTGCTGCCGAAGCAGGTGCGGCCGGACGGCGCGGAGACCACCCCGCCCGCCTGGACCGGCGCGCTGATCGACGCGGAGGTGATCCGCGCGATCGGATATCCGAGGACGGAGCTCTTCTTCTGGGCCGAAGACACGGAGTACTTCCAGCGCGCGAGGACGGCCGGCTTCCCACGCCTCGTGGCTCCGGAGGCGCGGGTTCGCCATCAGACCGAAGGCCACGCCCGTGGAACCGAACGCACGTGGCGCCTGTACTACGAGGTGCGGAACACGGTTCACATCCGGCTTGGATATCGCGGACCGCTCTGGAGACGGACGTGGAAGCTCATGCCGGTCGTCATCGGGAAGCCGCTCGCGATCCTCGCGTTCGAACCCGGAAAGGGACGGGCGCTCGGATTGTGGTGGAGAGGGCTCCGCGACGGTCTCGCCGGACGGCTCGGGCGCGTCGTTTCCCCGGATTGAGACGCCGCGCGAGGCCGAGCTCCGAGAAGCGATCAGGCCTTGGCGTTCGAGGACCGCAGTGCTCGCGCCGCAACGACGCGACCGGCTTTGACGTCGCGGCGTCGCATCTCCACGAACGCCTTGACCGCGAACGCGCGCGATCGGTTCGGGAACCGACGCTCGTAGCCGAGGTCCGAGAGCAGCGGCCCGGCCACGGCCTCGAACGCCTCGACGTCCGCCGGCGCCATCGCCGTCCTCCAATCCCGGAGCCCCGGCGTCAACGGGCGCGCGACGTTCGGATGGTTCCCGCGCTCCGAGGCGGTGAGATCGCTCCCACCACGCTCGAAGAAGCTGAGCATCTCCGGGCGCGGATCGAGCTCCACGAAGCGACAGAGCTCCGCGAGCGTCCCCTGGGGCGACGCGACCAGGCGCTCGTAGCGGACCTCCCGATATCGCTCCCGACCGAGCTCGGCGCCACTCTCGATGCCCGCCCGCACCATGCGGTCCCAGAGCCGCGCGGCGCTCCAGACGTCGCTCGGACCGAATGGACGCTCCATGAACGACAGCGCGACGTCGCGCCCGTCGCGGATGATGTGCACGAACCGCGCCCGCGGGAACACTCCCGCGATCGTCGCCATCTCCTCGACGTGAACCGGCGTCTTGTCTGCCCACCGAGGCTTCCCCGCTCGCTCCGTGACGATGCCGAAGATCGCCTCCGTCGCCGCGCGAGGCGTCCGGTCGCGGAGATCACGGAGCCGAGCGCGCGCGACGTCGCGATCGATCTCCATGTGATCGAGGCGGTGACCGATCAGAGCGACGATCGCGTCCGCGTCGACGCCGTCGGCTGTGATCATCCGTGGCCAGGATGCGACCAGGCGCGCGATGAAATGCGACTCCGGCGGGATCGCCACCTCCGGATGCGCGTTGAACATCAACCGAAGGATCGTGGTGCCCGATCGGCCGCAGCCGACGACGAAGAACGGATCGGAGCGGTCCACGGCTGTGCGAATCTATCATCGGCACCGATGCCTCCCGACGTCTCGGTCCTCGTCGCGACGAGGAACCGTCCCTCCGTGATCTCCCGCGCCCTCGAGAGTGTTCGGCGGCAGCGGAACGTCTCCACCGAGACGATCGTGGTCGACGACGGCTCGGCGCCCGGGAACGCGGTGGCGCTCCGGGAGGTCTGCGCCGAACACCCCGCCGTGCGCCTGGTGCGGTTGGAGGGCTCCATCGGACCCTCGGGCGCCCGCGAGGCGGCGCTGGCGACGGCCGCCGGCCGGTTCGTCTGCGCGCTCGACGATGACGACGAGTTCCTTTCCGGAAAGCTCGAGTCACAGCTCGGCGCGATCCACGGCGTTCCCGACGGCGTTGCCGTGACCGGCGTGGAGCTCGTGACGGGCCGTGGAACGCCGGAACGCCAGCTGCCGGAGCTGCACGGCGTCGTGCGCCTCGACGGAGATCGCGATCCGTTCGCAAGACTCCGCGCCGGAGTCTTCGTCCACACCTATCTGTTGCCGACCGAGCTGCTCCGCCGCGTCGGAGGCTACGATCCACAGCTCCGCTGGGGCGAACACACGGAGCTGTTCCTCCGGCTCCGTCGTGTCGCCTCCTTCGCGGGCGTCGACGCGATCGGCACCCGCATGGACCGCAGCGCCGACGGCGACCATGCGAGCCGCGACTGGGATGCGAAGGCGGCCGGCATCCGCCGGATCATGGAGCTCCACGCGGAGGACTTCCGGCGTGCGCGCTCGCGGCGGGCGGAGTGGCTCGACGTCCTCGGCGTGACGCTCCTGCGCGCGGGACGCCGGGCCGAGGCCCGCCGCGCGCTCATTGCCTCCGTCGCCGCCGGACCGCTGCGGGTGAGCTCGCTCCGACACCTGGCCGGCGCCGCGACGCATTCGGAGCGCTTGCTCGGCGGCGCGGCACGATGACCGCGGAGAATCGTCCGCGACTCGCGCACGTGATCCCACGCCTGGAGCTCCGTGGCGGAGAGGTGACGGCGCAGCACCTCGCGGCCGCGCTGGAGGACCGATTCGAGTCGCGGCTGTACCTCCTCTACGGAAGTGAAGGCCCGAGACCCGAGGGCGTTCCGCCGATCCCGACGGATCCGGGGATCCGTAGAGGCCGGCTCCTCGCGGCGGGCCGGAGCCTCGGGAGGCGCCTCCGCCGGTCCGCTCCGGACCTCGTGATCGCACACGGAGGCGATCCCCTGCGCGCCGCCGTCTCGGGCGGCGCGCATCGCCGGGCGCCCCTCGTCGCGCGGCGCATCTCCTCGGTGCCGCCCGGGCTCCGGACCACGTTGCGGATGCGGTCGCTGCAGCGCGCGTACGACCGCGTATCCGTGTTCGTCGCGGTGAGCGAGTCGCTGCGCGCGGAGCTCGTGGAGGTGTTCGGGGTTCCGGAGCACCGCGTCACGGTGATCCCTCCCGGGAGACCCGACCCGGCGCGGATCACCGGTGAGGAGCGCGCGCATCTCCGCGAGGAGCTCGGAGCGGCGGAGGGATCCCTCCTCGTCCTGTGGGTCGGCGGCCTCGTCTCCGAGAAGGATCCGGCAGCCGCGGTCGCCGTCGCGGAGCGACTCCGCGGATCCAAGCCTCCGGTCGTCCTCGCGTTGGCCGGGGACGGTCCGCTCGCCGGCCCCTTGGGCCGGCTCGTCGCCGGAACGCCGAACGTCCGCCTCCTCGGCCCCCGGCGGGACGCCACGCGGCTCATGCAGGCGGCGGACGTGCTGCTCTCTACCAGCCGGACGGAGGGAGCTCCGAGCACGTTCGTGGAAGCGCTCTTCGCGGGCCTGCCGATCGTCACGCCGGACGTCGGCGGTGTGCGCGAGATCGTGGAGCACGGCTACAACGGCCTGATCGCGAGCCCCGGCGATGCCGGCGCACTCGCCGACGCCGTGGGCTCGATCGCCATCGCGGAGGGCCCGCGCGCGCAGATGGCGACGGCCGCTCGAGCCTCCGCCGCGCCCTTCGAGATCGGGTCCGTCGCGAAGCGCTACGCCGAGGTCCTCGACCGGGTCCTCTCGGAGGCCCGGACCGCAGACTGAGCCTCCCGGAGACGGCCAGGGCGACTCCTATACTCGGGCGACCGACGAGCCGAACGGAAACATCGTGGGCATCGACCTCTCATCCCAACCCGAGCCCGGAACGGCCGTCGATCCGCTCGACCGGCTCGCGGAGCGTCTGAACTCCGGAACCGCGACCGCCGGCGTGGTCGGTCTCGGCTACGTCGGGCTTCCGCTTCTGACGACGATGCACGAGGCGGGGTTCCGCGTCCTCGGGATCGACCGGGACGAGGAGAAGATCCTGCGGCTCGCGGGTGGCGTCTCCCCGATCGCCGACGTCACCGACGCGCAGGTCGCCGGGCTCGAGGACGGAACCTTCTCCGCGGAGCCCGGGCCGCTCGCCGAGGCCGACGTCATCGTGCTCTGCCTGCCGACGCCGCTGACGGACGGCTCACCGGACCTCACGATGGTGCTCACCGCCGCGGAGGACGTCGCGCGCTACCTGCGGCCCGGCACGCTCGTGGTGCTCGAGTCCACGACCTACCCCGGAACCACGGAGGAGCTGCTGCGTCCGATCCTCGAGTCGACCGGCCTTCTCGCCGGACGGGATTTCGCGCTCGGCTACTCCCCCGAGCGGATGGATCCGGGGCAGTCCGTCAACACCCTCGAGAACACCCCGAAGATCGTCGCCGGCCTGACGGAGCGTTGCACGGAGATCGTCGCGGCCTTCTACGGCCGGTTCGTGAAGCACGTCGTCGTGGCGAAATCGCCGCGCGAGGCGGAGATGGCGAAGCTGGTCGAGAACACCTTCCGTCAGGTGAACATCGCGCTCGTGAACGAGCTCGCGATCCTCGCCCACGATCTCGACGTCGACATCTGGGAGGCGCTCCGCGTCGCCGCCACGAAGCCGTTCGGCTACCTCGCGTTCTGGCCGGGGCCCGGCGTCGGCGGACACTGCATCGCGATCGACCCCACGTATTTGTCCTGGAGGGCCGGCCAGCAGCTCGGGTACCGGATCCGCTCGATCGAGCACGCGAACGAGGTCAACAACCGGATGCCCACCTACGTCGTCTCGCGGATCGGCGAGGCGTTGAACGATGCGGGCAAGCCGATCAAGGGCTCGAGGATCCTCGCGCTCGGCGTCGCCTACAAGGCCGGGATCGAGGACCTCCGGGAGTCACCCTCGCTCGGCGTGATCGAGGGGCTGCTCCGCAAGGGCGCGGAGCTCTCGTACGCCGACGCGTACGTGCCCTCGATCTCGGTCGGCGGACAGGAGCTTCGGTCCCTCCGGCTCGACGCGGCGACGCTCGCGGGAACGGACTGCGCGGTGATCCTCACGGCGCATCCCGACGTGGACTACGACGAGCTCGTTCGCTCCGTTCCGCTCGTGTTCGACGCGCGCGGCGTCACGAGCGGGATGCAGGCCGACAACATCGTCCGCCTCTGACCCGTCCTACGATTCGGCGATCTTCACCGAGTCGATGTAGGTCGCCTCGGTCGGCGAGCTCGGCTCCGAGCCGCCCGGCGCCGTGGTCGTCGGCACGTTTCCGAGCTTCGTGATTACCGACATGCCCTTCGAGATCTGCCCGAAGATCGTGTAGCTCGCGGACGAGCTCGGATTGAGGTTCGTGTCCGCGCCGAGCGTCACGAACCACTGGCTGCCGTTGGTGTCCGGGCCGGAGTTCGCCATCGCGACGACGCCGGGCTTTCCGAACGTCAGGCTCTTGTCGACCTCGTTCGGGAACTGATACCCCGGGCCGCCGGTGCCGTTTCCGAGCGGGTCGCCGCCCTGGAGCGCGAACCCCTTCAGGATCCGGTGGAAGGTGAGGCCGTCGAAGAACCCCTGCTTCGCGAGGAACACGAAGCTCGCGACGGCGTCCGGCGCCTGCTTCGGATCGAGCGCGATGACGAACGTTCCGCACGAGGTCGTGACCGCGGCGCTGTAGTTCTTTCCGGGATCGAGGTACTTCTTCGGATCGGGCGCAGGCGCGAACTGTGGCTTGGGCTCGCCCGCCGTCTTCGGAACGCTTCCGCCGCAGGCGACCTTTTTCGGCGGCGCGACCGCC
>JBJMLP010000278.1:0-9668 GCA_045805245.1 Actinomycetota bacterium
CGACGGGTTTCGGACGAACGTGATGCACCTTCCGGTGCGCGGCAGCGGCGATGGCGGCGCCTATTCGACCGCGGCCGACATCCACGCGTTCTGGCGCGCGCTGTTCCCCGGACGCATCGTGTCGGAGGCGTCCCTCGCAGAGATGACCCGGCCCCGCAGCGACGTCGCCGCCGAGGAGAAGCGCTACGGACTCGGCTTCTGGCTCGCCGCCACTGGGGACGGAGTGGTGCTCGAGGGCTACGACGCGGGAGTCTCGTTCCGCACGGCCCACGTCCCTTCGACGGGCGTCACGTACACGGTGATCTCCAACTGGTCCGACGGCGCCTGGCCGCTGGTCCAACTCCTCGACGACAGCTTCCTCGGGCAGGCCTGAACAAGGGGGCCGCCGAAGGACCTACTCCTCCGCCGGACGCAAAGCCGCCTCCCGACCGGTGCGCTGAAAGGCACCGCGGAGCCGATAACTCGGTCAGGGCGCCTTCACGGAACCCGACCTCGCGGGCCAGGAGACCCGCGTTCGCCTAGGTCCGTTCCGTGGAGTTCGGTCGGGAGCCGTCCTGCCCGGCTCCCGACCGAAGCCACCACTCCGGCTCACACTCGACGTCGTGGGTACGCTTCCGTCCATGACATCCGACACGGATCGCGACGCCGAGCCCACGGTGGAGATCCACGTGCGTCTGGACGGCTCCTACAAGGTCTACGGCCCGGTCCGGCTGCGCGACGTGGATGGGAACGAGTACGACCTGGCCCCGCGACGAAAGACCGACAAGATCGGCGAGCGGATCAAGCTCTGCCGCTGCGGAGGCTCCAAGACCATGCCGTTCTGCGACGACTCCCACGTGGAGATCGGTTTCTCCTCCCAGCCTCGCGTCGGCGACGTCCAGTAGAGCCGCCGGCCAATCGCACCAACCCAGAGGAGCACATGCGGCCGCCAGCCTTGTATGAGGGTTGCTTCAACGGGTAACGTTGGTCGCCCGACCCGCCGCCTCGGAGGTTCATGTGCGACCCCGGTTCTGGAGCTTGTTCCTGCTGTTGCCGGCGATCCTTGCCGTGGCGCTCTCTCCGCAGTCCGAAGCGGCCGCGCCCGCACAGAACCCCATCCGTCACATCGTGGTCATCTACATGGAGAACCACTCCTTCAACAATGTCCTCGGCAAGCTGTGCGTCGACGACCAGCGGTGCGAGGGGACGACGACCGGGCAGCTGTCGGACGGAACGACCATCCCTCTGACCGAAGCGACGGACGTCGTCCCGGCGATCGGTCACGGAACGGCCGCGACCACCAACGCCATCAACGGCGGTGCGATGAACGGCTTCGACACCGTTCTTCACTGCCACCAGAGCGACGGCTACCCGTGCTTCACCCAGTACTCCCCGGAGGAGATCCCCAATCTCGCCGCTCTCGCTCGATCCTTCGTGATCGCCGATCACACGTTCAACTCCGACGTCTACTCGTCGTGGGTCTCCCACATCGCGCTCGTGTCCTCGACCAAGGACGGCTTCTTCGGCAACATCCCGCAACTCTCCCAAGACCCGAACGTCACGAAGGGCCCCGGATGGGGCTGCGACAGCAACATGGATGCGAGATGGGCGCCCCCGGATAGCCAGAACTTCATCCTCGTTCCCGCGTGCATCCCCGATCAGACCGGTTTCGGTCCCTACCGGCCGTCGCCGGTCCAGTGGGTTCCGACGATCATGGATCGCATGGATGCTGCCGGCCTCTCATGGAGGCTCGATTCCGGAGAGGGCACGGAGGACAAGAGCGTCGGCACGGGATACGCATGGAGTACCTGTCCGTCGTTCGCGGACTGCCTCTACACGCAACAGGTGACCAAGGTCCGGCCGTGGGACGCGATCATCAACCAAGCGAACATCGGTCGACTGCCGCGGCTCGCGATCGTCACGCCGACCTTCAAGGACTCGCAGCACAACAACACGTCGATGCTTCGGGGAGACAACTGGATCGGATCGATCGTCCAGGCGATCATGAACGGGTCGCAGTGGAACTCCACCGCGATCTTCATCTCCTACGACGACTGCGGATGCTTCTACGACGAGGTTTCTTCGCCCCCGGGCTTGGGCATCCGCACCCCGATGGTGATCGTGAGCCCGTACGCGAGGGCGGGATTCACCGACACGAGCGTCGCCTCCACGAGCTCGATGCTCGCCTTCATCGAGCACACGTATCATCTGTCGCCGCTCGGCGCGGGAGACCAGAACGCGTACGACTTCGCCCAGAGCTTTGATTTCACGCAGCCGCCGGCCCCCCCGATCTCGCTCACCCATACGGCACTCCCCCGCTCCGAACGCCGCTGGCTCTCGCAACAGCCGATCCACGAGGGAGAGACGTAACCGCCATCGGACACACGGTGGCACGATTCGAACCAAGCGAGAACGACGGAAAGGCAGCCCGAAGGCCGCCTCTCCCGTTAGTCGCAGAGCCAGAGCGTTACCGGCGGTGTCGGATGCGCTCGCGGATCGGACGTCTCCGCGACGTCGTATCGGCGAAGAGCGCGGCGCCCGGTAGTGCGCCGAGCAGATACAGCCCTCCGCCGGCCGAACCACTGCCGCCGCTGTGGAAGAACGCGAAGTAGATCACCACGTACGCCACGATCGCGACGCCGACGTAGACGAGGAGCCACTTCTTCCACCGGCTGCCGTATCCCTGCTGAGCCATCTCGGTCTCCTTCCTCGGTCGGGTGCGCGCGCGTCTTCACCTAGGAGTACCGACGACAGCAGGTGATGGATGCCGTCTTCAGGGAACTCACAGGGTCTCCTCCACGGAAGACGGCATTTGACTGGCGGGCCGTGCGAGCGCAACGATGCCCGCCGATCCACCAGGGCGCGAAGGAGAATGATGCCCGCAGGACGACGACAACCGCTTGCCCGCGCGATCAGCGAGCTCGCCAAGATGCGACTCGCAGCCGAGAAGCCGGACGCGATCACGATCGAGGATGCGCTCGATCGCCTCGAACGACGCACGCTCACCCGGCGAGAGCTCCTCACGCGCGGCGGAGCGCTCGGCGCGGGCCTCGGGCTCGCAGGACTGACGGCCTCAGCGGCAGCGGCCGCGGCAGCACCCCGGCCGGGCTCCCAGCGGCGCGGCCGCTGGAGCGAGCACGAGCCGAGGGTTGTCGTCGTCGGCGCGGGTCTGGCCGGCGTCACGGCTGCGTACCAGCTCTCACAACTCGGGATCCGGGTCGAGCTCTTCGAGGCGCGCGATCGCGTGGGTGGCCGGTGTTGGACCTCCCGTGGGTGGAAGGACGGCCAGACGGCCGAGCACGGCGGAGAGTTCATCGACACCCGCCATGTCCATCTCCTCCAGCTCGTGAAGGAGTTGAACCTCGAAGTCGACGACCTCTGGAAGGGGTGGTTGAACCGTTCCGTCTGGCTGAACCACATCGCGGGCTCCGCTGTCAGCCACTCGGAGGTCAAGGACAAGCTCGCCCCGCTCATCAAGGAGGTCACGGCGGAAGCGAAACGCGTCGGGGTCTTCCGCAGCGGGAAGCCGTCCGACGCCGCCTACTCGCACGGCACGGCGACACCTGGAGCGACGCGGCTGGACCATCTGACCATGCTCCAGTGGCTGCAGGATCATTTCCCCGGGCTCCACGACGAGCCGATCGGCGGATATCTCGACGAGATCATGGCCGCCTGGTACGGGCTCGATATGAACGGACTCTCGGCTTGCACGTGGTTCGACTACTTCCTGATCCCCTATCGGGGCGGCGACGAGCGCTGGCACGTTCGTGGCGGCAACGATCTCGTCCCGCGGCGGGCCGCCGCCAGACTTCCGGAAGGTGTCTTGCACCTGGAGCACCCACTCGAGGCGGTCCGCCGGCTCACCGATGGCAGCTACGAGCTCCGCTTCGGAAGCCGCCGTTGGCCGGTCCGGGCAGACTTCGTGATCCTCACGCTTCCGTTCACGACGCTCCGGGCGGTCGACTTCGATCGCGCGGAGTTCGACGCCCACACCATGGGCGCCATCCGACGGCTGGCGATGGGCCACGACGGAAAGGTGCTGCTGCAGTACGACCGCCGCTTCAACCACTTCTCCACACCGTTCGGACCGTGGAGCGGCGGCATGGAGCACACCCAGCCGAACTTCGAGACTTGGGAGAGCTCCACGGATGAGCCGGGCGAGTCCGGACTGCTCACGGTGTACCCGGGAGGACACGCCGGGGCGACGACGTTCGCCGCCCCGAAAGTCATCCACGGGGTCTGCCCGGAGCCGCTGCGCTCCAAGACGGTCGGCTGGATCGACGACGCGGTGCCCGGCTCTGGGGCCGCATTCAACGGCCGCTCATGGGTGGACTGGTGGACCGGAGACCCGTGGACGCTCGGCTCATACGCGGCGTTCGGCCCCGGGCAGTGACGAAGTACTGGCATGGGGTCGGCCGGAGCCAAGGGCGAGTGCATTTCGCCGGCGAGCACACGTCGACGTACAGCCAGGGCTTCCTCAACGGGGGTGTGGAAAGCGGAGATCGCGCAGCCATCGAGGTGATGCGAGCGATCGGCGTGCCGGTGCCCCGGCATCTCTCCAGCCTTCCCTACTCCTTCTTCAGCTAGCTGGATCGAGTGCTCGAGTGAACGAGGCGTCCCAGGACTACCGGAAGAGCGAGCTCGGCAAGCGGCGAAGCTGGTACGGGCTGAAGCGGCACGTGAAGCGGATCCTGAGCTGGCGGATCCCCCACGCCCTGCTGCGCGGCCTCGTCCGGCTGCGCCCGAACCTCGCGCGGAGCGGAAGGCTCCCCGCGCCGGCGTCCGTTCGCGAGGTGGAGGGCACGGTCCGCGGCACACCGTTCGTCATGCTGCGGCCCGACCGTTGCATCGTCGCGAAGGAGCTCTACTGGGGTTCGGGTCGCCGGCCACGACCGGAAGACGCGTTCGCGTTGGATCTGTTCGCGGAGCTCGCGACGCGTGCCGACGTAGCGCTCGACATCGGCGCATACACCGGCATCTTCAGCGTTGCCGCAGCTGCCGTGAACCCGTTCGCAGACGTGCACGCGTTCGAGATCGTCCCCGATGTCTACCGTCTCCTCTTCGAGAACTGCGTGAGGAACGATCTGCTCGATCGGGTGACACTCCACCTCGAGGGCATCGGAGAGCACGGCGCCCGGATGCTCATGCCCGCAACGTCATCCGGCTCGGCGCTCCCGGACTTCTACTCGGGAAGCCTTCGCTTCGTCGACGGAGTGCACGTGCGATCCGTTTCCCTCGACTCGCTGGCCCCATCGGTCGCTTCCGGCGCGCGCGTCGTCGCGAAGATCGACGTGGAGGGAACTGAGAACGAGGTGTTCAGAAGCGGCGGAGGATTCCTCGGAGCCTTCCGGCCGGATCTGCTGTGTGAGGTGCTCGCGGACGTCGCGGACGGCAGAGAGCTCGACGCCCTCCTCGCGCCGCACGGATACCGGTACTACCTCGTTCGGGAGAGCGACCTGCTCGCCGCCGACCACCTGCGTCCCAACCGGCGGTTCCGGGACTGGCTGTTTACGACACGAAACGACTCGGAGCTCCGCGCCCTCGGGATCCCGGTCGCGCGCGGGTAGTCCGCACTGGACGGGCGGGCCGGTCAGCCAGCCGGGGTGAACGCGAACCGGTCGATCACCACGGTGACGGACCGGCCATCGGAGGGCGGGCGGCCGCCGAACAGCCAGAGATTGATGTGCGCCCGTTCGTCTCCCGGAGTCGGGACGTCCGGGCTCCTCGAGCGCCAGTGCTTGATGACGCCGGTCGTCACCGGCGGCGTCCGATGGCCCCAGATGCTCCAGAAGTCCACGCTCCCGGGTTCCCAGTCGAACGCCTGCGTCGTGTCGCTCCTCGTACCCGGGATCGTGAAGCTCCGGCCGTTCGAGGCGACCTGATAGGGCTGGACCGTGAACGTCGCGTTCGGGCCTTGTCCCGCTCCCCAGCGGGAGAGCTCGACGTCGATCTCGCGATGGTGCTCTCCTACCGCGTCGTCCCACGTGAACAGTCCGAGGACTGCGTTGCGATCGATCGCCGACGCGGCGGTATCCAACCGGAACGCGTAGGTGCCGTATCCGAGCGCCGTCGTCGGCCAGAGCTCACCGCTGTACCAATGGCCGTTCCGTTTCTCGATCCGCAGATGGAGCCTCCCCGACGCGTCGACCCAGACGTTGCGAGAGGAGTCCGAGAAGAGGTTCGGCCCCGGCCCGACCGGCCCGGTGGAGTCCTTCACGATCCAGTCGTAGCCGGACCAGTGCAGCGTCCGAGGACCGGCCGATGAGATGCGTCTCGCCGCCGGGATCCGCGGCGCCGCCGCGGACGGAACGACGGCCATTCCGGCCAGCGCCGCGACCAACAGGACGGCAGCCGCGCGGAGACCTCCGATGCGCTCGGTCACGGTGCCAGTATCGACGAATCGTTCCCCGATGCCCCGGCGTGCGCTGCCGGAGCACGTCTCCACAGGATCTCGACGATCGAAGCGTTGACGCGGGGGCCTGCTCTCCTCACCATGGGTTCGTGGAGATCCCTCGACTGGCCGTCGGTTCCGCCGTTCCACCCCGCAGGCTCCTCCGCGAGCTGGCGATCGCGATGACGTGGCTCGCTGCCGTCGGTCTCGTCGCGATCGGCGTGAGCGGCGTTCTGGCCGACGCCTTCGGGTCGGCAATGGGCCAGGACTTCGTTGCGGGCGATCGGCCGGGTGTCACGTACACCTCCGCTCGTTGCGCGGACTTCAAGGAGTACGCGCCGAACGCGAACACGTGCCGGGAAGCTGCGACGGTGCACCATTACGGAGAGGTCGTCGACGACCGGATCCTGGCGGGCCTCCTGGGCCTCGGACTGCTCGGTGCATACCTCTTCGCCCGCAGACGTCACCTGACGGAAACGCCGGACCTTCCCGCGGCCTTCTCTTCCACCGTCGGCGTCAGCGTGTTCGGCCTCGCCGGAGCGGCACTGCTCGCCTTCGCCGGGAACCTCGCGCTCCTCGGAGATCCGTCCGGCGTCGGCCAGTATCTGAGCGGCGGCATCGTGAGCGGCCTGGTCGCCGCCGCCTTCGGCTGGTCGCTGCTCTCCACGCTCCTCGGCCGGAGGCCCCGAGCGGCCTGAGGCCCGCCCCGCCGCGGATGCGAGACCATGTCCCGCATGAGCACCTCGCCTCCGATCACGGTCCCGGTCGAGACCGAGAACCCCTCGACAGGAGAGGTCAACAAGCCGGACCGCCCCTGGCTCGTGATCGTCTGGAACGACCCGATCAACCTGATGTCCTACGTCACGTTCGTCTTTCAGAAGCTGTTCGGCTACAGCCTCGAGAAGGCGCAGAAGCTCATGCTCGACGTCCATCACAAGGGAAAGGCCGTCGTCTCCAGCGGAACGCGCGAGAAGGCGGAATTCGACACGTTCCGACTCCATCAGTACGGCTTGTGGGCGACGATGCAGCACGACTCCTGACATGGCGATGGGCGATCGCATCCGTCGGCGACGCCGAGGCGGCTTCGACCTCCGGCTCCCCGACAGCGAACGTGAGCTGCTCCGTTCGCTGCCCGGCCAGCTCCGGCAGCTCCTGGACAGCGAGGACGCGTCGACGACCCGCCTCTACCCGCCGGGATACGTGGAGGATCCGGAACTCGAGGAGGAGTATCGGTCGCTCACCCGAGACGACCTGACCGCCGGGCGGCTGGAGTCGCTTCGCATCCTCGAGGAATCGGTCGACGCCGAGCGACTCGACGACGAGCAGATGGACGCCTGGCTCCACGCCCTGAACGACCTTCGCCTCGTCCTCGGCACGAAGCTCGACGTCTCGGAGGATCCCGCTCGCGACGAAGAGCTGCTCACCGGCAACGACGCGGAGGTTTTCGCCGTCTACGCGTACCTCGGATGGCTCGTCGAGCAGGCGGTGCGCGCGCTCGCTCCCGACGTGGAGGCCACCTCGGGATGAACGTTGAGCTCCGGGTGGTCGAAGGGGACCGCGAGGCCTTCCTACCGCTCCTCCTCGAGGCCGACGAGTCCGAGGAGATGGTCCGCACCTATCTGAAGGAGGGCGAGCTCCTCGCGGTCGAGGTGGACGGAACGACGTCCGGAGAGATGCTCGTCATCCCCCTGCCCGAGGCTCCGAAGGACACGTGGGAGATCCAAAACATCGCCATCGCGGAGGAACACCGGGGAAAGGGCATCGGCCGCCGGGCGATCGACCTGCTCGCGAGCCGAGCCGCTGCGAACGGCACGGCGCGGCTGCTCGTCGGAACCGCGGACATCGCCTGGGAGACCCACCGCTTCTACCTGCGCAGCGGCTTCCGATATGCGGGCGTGCGCAGGGACTTCTTCGATCGCTACCCGGAGCCCCTGCTCTTGAACGGAATGGTCGTCCGGGACATGGTCCTCTTCGACCGGCCGACGTCGGACGGCCCATTTGTCCGTTCTTGACGCACCATCTGGACGGCAGGGGCAGATTTCGCCACCTCCGATAGGTAGTCTGGGCTACGGACAGAGCACCGCACCTCGCGCACGGGGAGTGTCGTGACACTGCTTGGGGAAGAGCAGTCCTTCAACGGTCCTCTGCGGGTCGTCGTCGCCGACGGCGATGCCCTGCACGGCCATCTCGTGCGCTTCCTGCTGGCCGACGACCGCATCGAGGTGGTCGGAGACATCCCTCCCGGAGACCCGGCGTCCAGGCTGGTCCAAGCGACGCAGCCCGATGTCGTGGTGGTCCGCCCGGAGTCGGATGGCAACGACGGCCTCGACTTCATCGGTGACATCCGAGAGAGCTGTCCCCGCGCGAGCGTGGTCGTCCTCACGGCAGACCCGGACGCGGCCGGCGCCGAGGCAACGGAGCGAGCGGACCTCTATCTCCAGGAGACGCGCGGGCTCGCCGAGCTACCCGCGACGCTCCTTGCGCTCCCCCGCATGCCTGCGGCATTCGAGCCTGCGGCGGCCGCCTTCCATCCCGCATCGGTGGCGGACCTCGCTGCGGAGCGGAAGCGCCGCCTTCCAAAGCGGGTCGGCTGGTGGTACACGCGCCTCGCGGCGGTTGCCGCGAGCGCGATCACGGTCCTGAGCTTCGCCCTGTGGAGGAGCTCCAAGGAGAGCATCGGGCCGGAAAGCCTCGCCCGGCCGACGCCGGTGACGAACCCCGCCCCCGCGAACCGACAGTCGTTCACGGATGTCGCGCTCTCGCAGCTCGACGCGCTGGAGTCCGCGATGAAGCGTGGAGCCGACGGGCCGACGGTGAAGCGGCTCGCCTCCTCGGTGATCGCCGCTCGCAGCGTCGCAGTCGCCGCCGGAGCGGACGTCTCGGCGCTGGACCAGAGGATCGCGAACGAGCTGCCCGGACTCCTCGGACACCTCTCTCCGAAGGCCTCAGGGGCGGTCGCGAACACGATGGGACCGCTGCTCCCCTCGAACGGAGGCGGAGGCGGTGGAGGAAACGGCGCCGGCGGTAGCGCTGGAGGCCCGAGTGGCTCGGGCAGCGGTGGCAGCGGCGGCGGCGGTACCGGCGGGAGCTCCGGTG
This sequence comes from Actinomycetota bacterium, assembly GCA_045805245.1. GTDB lineage: Bacteria > Actinomycetota > UBA4738 > UBA4738 > JBJMLN01 > JBJMLN01. The sequence goes on from JBJMLP010000278.1 coordinate 9,467, forward strand.
GCGGGGGAGCGTACCCACCGGCTCCGGCGACGCACGTCGGGGGCGGCTCTGGCGGCGGCAGCGGTGGCGGTTCCGGCGGTGGCTCCGGGGGCGGGAGCGGCGGTGGCTCCGGTGGCGGCTCCGGCGGAGGCACCGGAGGAGGCTCCGGCGGCGGCAGCGGGGGAGGCTCCCGAGGCGAGCGCGACGACGGCGACGGTGGCGC
>JBJMLP010000279.1:0-16645 GCA_045805245.1 Actinomycetota bacterium
GCACACAGCACTGGAACCGCCGGTGCGACCCTTCTACGTCGCAGCCTTCGGCGCCCGCGCACTCCCGATGCGAGCCTCATTTCGACAGAGAGACCGCAGGAGTTAGCCTCTCCGCGCGCTCGATCCATGGAGTCGCCCGCAGCATCCGGAAGATCTCGGCCGCATCAGCGGCAACGACGAGCGCTTCGCCCAATCGCTCGGTCGTTGCCAGCCACTCGGCACATGCGAGGAGATGCTGCGCGCGCCGGAACGGGTCACCGATCTCGCCGAAGATGCGTTCCGCTGCTCGAAAGCCTTCTTCGACCCCCTTGGCGTCGCCGGCCTGCAACGCGCTGATGCGCGCTCCGTAGCCGGCAGTGGTTCCTTCGAGCTGCGGGGTCCGCTCTCCCGGTGGAAGGACGCTGATGCGTTCCAGGATCGTCTCCGCTCGCCCGAGGTCCTCGATCGCGAGCGCTGCCTGAAACGCGACCTCGACGCCGGCCTTGTACACCCAGTGGGCCGAGCCGAGGACATCGCCAGCGTTCAGCACCCGCTCCGTGCGGTCGACGGCCTCCTCCGGCCGGCCTTGCAGCAACGCGATCTGCGAGAACAGGACCTCGACGAAATTGCGTCCCTGAAAGTCCTCGCCGTGCTCGAATTTTCGCATGTGATCGACGAGGCGGACGAACTCGTCGACGTCTCCGCGGGCAAGCCCACACACGAGCCCCCAGCTGTAGTCGATGCCGAAGAATCCGAGCTCGCTCCCGGGTTCGCCTCGGTGGGGATCCGATTCCCGCCAGAGAGCTTCGAGCTCATCCCAGGCGCCGGTCACGTAGAGGATGTCGGCGACGTGACCGCCGAGGAACCACCAGGCTGCGCTGTAGCCGGTCCGCAGGGCGAGCTCGCGCCCTCGATCCTGAGCCGAGCGAGCCTCGGCATACCGATCTCTGCTCCACATCAGGTTGGAGAGGTTGGTGTACGCGCGGAGCGCGGCGGACACCGCGTCGTGTTCGAGCGCGACCGTCAGCGCGTGTTGGAGCAGCGCAGTCGACTCTTCGAGACGATGGAGCGAGTCCATGATCAGCGACTTCGTGTTCATCGCATCCGACAAGACGTCACCCTGACGCCCTGCCTCCGCGATCTCCAGCGCGTGATCGATCGGTTCGAGCGCTGCCCGAATGCTCGCTTCGTCGGTCGCATGGAAGTACGTGATCCGTCCGAGCTGAGCGGCGAGCGCCGCAACCTCCGGAGTCGAGACGTCGGAGAGCGACTCGTATCCGGCTCGCATGCGTTCCAGCGCTTCGTCGAGCCGGTCGACGCTCCAGAAGGCATCACCGATCGTGGCGCGCGCGCGTGCGGCATCCAACCGAAGTCCCAGCCCGTCGTACGCCTCGATGATCGGATCGAGCCTGCGGATGACATCCTCTCCGTCACCGCCGATCCACACTGCGCCGGCGGCGCGCTCGCGAAGTCGAAGGGCCGGAAGTTCCTCGTCCACGAGATCCGCAGCCCGATCGAAGTACGCAGCTGCCTCCGGCGCCGACGCGAGCGCGAGCGCTCGCTTTCCGGCGCGCTCGAGCGCTGCCGCCGCAGCCTGCTTGATCTCCTCGGCGTCGGGGTCGTTCGGCTCCGCCTCGTAAGCGTCGACGTAATGGGACGCGACGACCTCCGCGATGTCGTCCGCGTCACCCGCCCACGTCTCCTCCAGGTGTCTTGCGACCGCGAGATGCCGCGTCTTTCGATCTCGCCGGCTGATCGTGTCGTACACGACGCGCTGCACGATGGATTGCAGGAAGCCGTACTGCCCGGCGTCGGGTGAGACGGGGTCCTCGACGACCGTCAGCAGCTCGCGCTCTCGGAGAGCGTCGAGTGTCGGGAGCATCGACTCCTCGCCTCGACCCATCACCGCGGCGAGCGCCGGCACGGGGAACGTCTTTCCGAGGATCGAGGCGTGTTGCAGCACCGAACGCTCCTCGGGTGGAAGCCCATCGAGCCGGGCGCCGATGAGCGCCTGCAACGTCTCGGGCACATCGAGGTCGCCCGCGGGAACGTCTCCGGTCGGCTCGATCCCCCCGGGCGTTCTTCGCAAGACGCCGCGGTCGATCAGCATGCGCACCGTTTCCACCGCGTAGAGCGGAACGCCCTCCGAACGCTCGCGGATGCGCTCCACGAGCTCGTCGGGCAGTCCCGGCACCATCCCGTGGAGCATCGCGCGGATGTCGTCGTCGCGGAGCGGGCCGAGCGCGATGGACGTCCAGCCGCTCCGTCCGGTCCCCCAGCCTGGTCGTCGTTCCGAGATCTCCGGCCGCGCCAGCGCAACGAGATAGATCGGACGATCGGATGCCCGTGCCAAGAGTTCGTCGATGAAGTCGAGCAGACCCGCGTCGGCCCACTGAAGGTCCTCGAACACGAGCACCGTCGCCGCGCGAGCGGTGAGGAGCTCGAAGAACCGCCGCCACGCGGAGAACAGCTCCTCGCGCGGTGCGGTCTCCCGTTCGGAGAGGGCGAGAAGCTGCGCAAGCATCGACTCGAGCCACCTCCGTTCCTCGTCGTCGGGACACCATTCCGCGAGCCAGGCGCGGAGCTTCGCCCGTGTGCTATCGGGGTCCTCTTCCTCCGCAACGCGCAGGCGGCTTCGCACCATCTCCGCGAGGGCCCAGTACGCGATGCCGTCTCCGTACGCGATGCAGCGCCCACGATGCCAGAACACGTCCCCCGCGATGCCGTCGAGGTACTTCTCGAACTCGAATGCGAGCCGCGACTTTCCGATGCCGCCCGGGCCGGAGACGGCGACGACGTGCGCCGCGCTCGTCTCCGCGGAGGCGTGGAAGAGGTCCTTCAACAGGCGGAGCTCGCGGTCGCGACCGACGAACGGGGCCTCCAGGCCCGCGGCTCGGAACGATCCTCCGCGTCCCGCCACGATGCGCTCCGCGCGGAAGAGCGCCATCGGCTCGGCCTTGCCCTTCAACTCGTAGACACCCGCATCCGCGTACGCGATCGCGGCGTCGGAAGAACGCTTGGTCGCGTCGGTGACGAAGACCTGTCCGGGAGACGCCGCCGATTGCACGCGCGAGGCCGTGTTCACCAGGTCACCGATCACCATCCCCTGGTTCTCCGCGGCGCGATCGACGGCGGCCTCACCGGTCGCGACCCCGCCGCGCGCGGCGAGCGTCGGGATCTGTTCCTCGGCTCCGAGCGCCGTTACCGCGGCGACGAGATCGATCCCGGCCCGGACCGCCCGCTCCGCATCGTCCTCGCGCGCGACGGGAGAGCCCCACACCGCCATGACGGCGTCGCCGATGAACTTCTCGATCGTGCCGCCGTAGCGCTCGACGATGCGGCGCGCCGACTCGAAGTAGTCGGAGAGGAGCTCTCGAACGTCCTCGGCGTCACGGCCCTCGGAGAGGGTGGTGAAGCCGACGAGGTCCGTGAAGAGGACCGAGACGAGCCGCCGCTCCGAGCCGGAGGTCGGGGTCTCGTTGCGCTCCGGGGCCGTCGCGGCTTCCAACGCATTCCCGCACTCACCGCAGAAGCGGTCTCCCGGCTCGTTCGCGGCGCCACAGGAGGGGCACACGACCGCGAGCGCGGACCCACACTCCGAGCAGAATTTCCGCCCGAGGCGGTTCTCCGCTCCACACGTGCTGCAGGTCATCCAGATTCCTCCATGCCCGGGGAGGGTACTCCTGCGTCAGAGCGGACAGAAAGGAACCGCCCGGGTGGCCCAAACGGCCTTCGCGCGCCCCTGACCTGCTGCCATACGATTCCGCCGAACCTCTCGCGACCCCGGCGGCGCCCCGCGAGCGCTGCGACTGGAGGAACACATGACCGGATACATCGAGAACCTTCTCGACGACCTGGTAGCGAAGGACCCCTGCGAGCCCCACTTCCACCAGGCGGTGCAGGAGGTCCTTCCGACGCTCGAGCCCGTCCTCGAACGCCATCCCGAGTACCGGGCCAACCGCGTCCTCGAGCGCATCCTCGAGCCCGAGCGCGTGATCCTCTTCCGCGTTCCGTGGACCGATGATGCCGGCGAGGTCCACGTCAACCGGGGCTTCCGCGTCGAGATGAACAGCGCGCTCGGTCCGTACAAGGGCGGTCTGCGGTTCCATCCCTCCGTCACGCTCGGGATGCTCAAGTTCCTCGCGTTCGAGCAGATCTTCAAGAACGCGCTCACGACGCTCCCTCTCGGCGGCGGCAAAGGAGGGTCCGACTTCGACCCGAAGGGACGGAGTGACGCCGAGGTCATGCGGTTCTGTCAGTCGTTCATGACGGAGCTCTCCCGCCACGTCGGACCCGACACCGACGTGCCCGCGGGTGACATCGGCGTCGGAGCGAGGGAGATCGGATTCCTCTTCGGGCAGTACAAGCGCGTGCGGAACGAGTTCACGGGCGTCCTCACGGGCAAGAACCCGAGCTGGGGCGGGTCGCTGATCCGTCCGGAGGCGACCGGATACGGCTCCGTGTACTTCGCCGAGGCGATGCTCTCGACGCGCGACGACTCCCTGGAGGGAAAGACCTGCCTCGTCTCCGGAAGCGGGAACGTGGCGCAATACACCGTGGAGAAGCTCCTCGACGTCGGCGCGGTGCCGATCACGCTTTCGGACTCGAGCGGATTCGTCCACGATCCCGACGGGATCGACCGGGACAAGCTCGCCTGGGTGATGGAGCTCAAGAACGTCCGGCGCGGGCGCATCGGCGAGTACGCGGAGGAGTTCCGTGGCGCGACGTTCACTCCGAAGGATCCCGCCGCCGACGCGAACCCGATGTGGGCGGTGCCGGCCGAGGCCGCGTTCCCGAGCGCGGCGGAGAACGAGATCGACAGCAAGGACGCGGCGAACCTGCTCAACGGCGGCGTGATCGTCGTGAGCGAGGGCGCCAACATGCCCTCGACGCCGGACGCGATCGAGCACTTCCTTCAGGAGGGCATCCTCTACGGTCCCGGCAAGGCGGCGAACGCTGGCGGCGTCGCCGTCTCCGGCCTGGAGATGTCGCAGAACGCCCTCCGCCTCTCCTGGACGCGGGAGGAGGTCGACGCCCGCCTGCGGGAGATCATGACGGCGGTCCACACGCAATGCCGCGAGACGGCTGAGGAGTACGCGGTCCCCGACAACTACGTGGCCGGAGCGAACATCGCGGGCTTCGTGAAGGTCGCCGACGCGATGCTCGAGCAGGGCGTCGTCTAGCAGCGCATCGCCGGAGCGTCCGCGGTCCGCGCGGCGACCGGTGACGCTCCCGCGTCAGGAGAAGCTGAACGGCCGGTCAGTGTCCGCTCCGGCTCATTCCTTGAGTTCAGCGCAATCCCCGTCAGCGAGCGTTTGCGAATAGGTGTACAAACGAGCCCGACCGGCCAGCCCAGGGGGGATCCATGCCGCAACCGCACGACCGCCGCGCCCGCATGAGCCGCCGCGACTTCCTTCGGCGAGCCGCAGCAACAGGGATCGCAATGCCGAGCGCAGCAGCGATCCTGGCCGCTTGTGGCGGCGGAGCGCAGCAAAGCGTCAGCTCCGGCAACAACAGCAGCGGGAGCGGCAACGCATCCCAGTTCGGGACCGGCGGGATCTCCGGCGCGCCGTATCCGCTCGCGCGGCCGGACGCGCCCGTGACGTGGAAGATCCAGTCCGACAACCAGCCGATCGCGAGCGGCATGCAGCCGGAGAAGAACGCGACGCTGCAGGTGCTCCGCTGGCCGTACTACCTCGACAACGGTGTCATCAAGGCGTTCGAGCAGAAGTACCACTGCGACGTCCAGATCACCGAGTACGGAGACATGGACAAGGGGCTCGCCAAGATCAACTCGGGGCAGGGCGACTTCGACGTCATCTACGGGGTCAATGTCTGGGCCCTGGGTCGCTCCATCGCGGCGGGACTCGTCCGGCCGATCAACCACGAGTACATCCCGAACCTCGCCTCGAACGCCTGGGACCTCTTCCAGAGCCCCTTCTACGACCAGAAGGCGCAGTTCTCCGTTCCGTATTCGGTCTGGAACACCGGCATCATGTGGCGCAACGACAAGGTAAAGATCGACCCTTCCAGCATGGATAACCCCTACGACGTCTTCTGGAACAACCCGCCGAAGGACAAGACCGCGCTCCTCGCGAACGCGCAAGACGTGCTCGCGATGCCGATGTTCCGAGACGGCATGACCGACGTGAACGTCACGGACCCCGCGGTCATCACCAAGGCGAAGAACGACGTCGCGGAGATCGCCTCGATGGTCGGAAACATCCGCTACGACCACGTCGACTACACGACGCTCCCCGCCGGGAAGACCTATTTGCACCAGTCCTGGTCCGGAAACGCGAGCGACGCCGTCGTGTTCCTCACGAACCTCAGCGACGCGGACACCCTGTCGTACTACTGGCCCGGGAGCGACGGCCATCCGGCGAACGTGGACAACGACCTGGCATTGATCCTCAAGAGCGGCAAGTACCCCGTCCTCTCGCATCTGTTCCTGAACTGGTTCCTCGACCCGAAGAACGCGCTCGACAACTTCACGAACACGACGGGATACCAGTCGCCGATCAAACAGATGACGCCGGACTCGATGGTGCAAAGTGGCATCGTGCCTCAGCACCTCTCCACCGTGATCGTCGCGGAGGAGGACTTTTCCAAGGGCTCCCGGGAGCTGGAGCTCCCGCCGGACGCGGACGCGCTCTGGCAGCAGGCGTTCCAAGAGCTCCAGGCGGGTGTCTAGCGAGACCGCTCTTCCACTGAAGCGGCGGGGAACGGGCCCCCGCTCGACTGCTGAGCGCGGCGCGCTCTACCCGAGGTGGTTCTGGCCGTCCTTCGCGCTTCCGGGATCGCTGTACCTGATGCTGTTCTTCCTGTTCCCCTTCTACGTCGTCCTCGCCGTCACCTTCGGCACCGTCGACCCGATCCTTCGTCAGCCGGTTCCCGCCTGGAATCCATTGCACTGGAGCGCGTCGATCCTCAGCTTCACCTTCTCGAACATCACGCACTCCGACGGGCTGTATCAGGCGCCGTTCGTTCACACGTTCGTCTTCGTCGCCTGCGCGACCCTGCTCTGCCTACTGGTCGGCTATCCGTTCGCGTACTTCCTCGCGCGCAAGAGCGGTCGGTGGAAGGGCCTGTTCCTCGTGCTGTTCTTCTCGCCCTTCTGGATCTCCTACATGCTGCGGATGCTCTCGTGGCAATCGCTGCTGCAGGACAACGGATACGTGAACCGCGTTCTCCAAAGCGTCGGACTGTTGAACCATCCGTATCCCTGGCTCGACGGAAAACCCGTCACGGTGATCATCGGGCTCGCCTACGGCTACGTCCCGTTCATGGTGCTGCCGCTATACGCCACGCTCGACCGGATCCATCCGTCGTTCCTCGAGGCGGGCCGGGATCTCGGTGGAAGCCCGCTGAGGACGTTCCTGCGGGTCACCCTGCCGCTCTCGCGTCAGGCGATCCTCGCCGGCTTCGTCATCTGCAGCCTGCCGATGTTCGGCGACTACTTCACCCAGCAGCTCCTCGCCGATACGCCGAACACCCGGATGATCGGCAACGCGATCGTCGAGCAGCTCGTCGTCCCGATCTTCGTCTCCCGCGCGGCCGCGCTGATCCTCGTCCTGATCGTGCTGCTGCTCGTGCCGATCCTGTACTACCTCCGGAGCACGAACCGGGCCGCGGAACAGGCGGTCGCATGAGCACCCAGGCGACGGTGGATGAGTTCGCGCCGCGGGTCGTTCCTCCACCGAAGCGCTCCCGCATCCGCGAGCTCGTCCAGAACCCCTGGGGTCGCACCCGCTTCCTCTGGGCCTTCGCGATCGGATACGTGGTGTGGACGCTGTTCCCGGTCGCGAACGCCGTCCTGTTCTCCTTCAACAGCGCGCGGTCGCTCGCGCAGTGGCAGGGGTTCTCCCTCCGCTGGTACGTCACCGATCCCAACGACTCGGTGCTCCACGACCCCGCACTTCGCCACGCGATCTTCCAGAGTCTCAAGCTCGCGACGCTCGCGATGCTGATCGCCGTGCCGATCGGCGTGGCGTTCGCTCTCGCGCTCCACCGCTGGCGGACGCGGACGGCGAGGACGGCGAACTTCACGATGATGTTCTCGTTCGTGACTCCGGAGTTGATCCTCGCCGTCTCACTGTTCCTGCTGCTGATCAACGCCTTCAAGACGATCGGGCTGGGCACCACCGCGCAGCTGATCGGGCTCGTGGTGCTCGGGCTCGCGTATCCCGTCGTGATCGTCCGCGCGCGACTCCTCTCGCTGGGGAGCTCCTACGAGGAGGCGGCGCTCGATCTCGGCGCGTCCCCCGTGCGAACGCTCGGTCGGGTGACGCTCCCGCTCCTCGGTCCCTCGATCCTCGCGAGCGGGGTGATCGTCTTCGCCCTCACCCTCGACGACTTCGTGATCGTCGACCAGCTCTCCCGGGATGCCGGCGACCAGACCGTCTCGATGGCCATCTACGGAGCGGCGCGCACCGGGCCGACACCCGCCTCGAACGCGATCGGCACGATCATGCTGACCGCGTCCACGGTCCTGATCGCGCTGGCGTTCCTCGTGTACCGGCGCACGGTCCGGCGCCGGGAGGGAACCGCGGCGTTGCGCGGGCTGTCGGCCTAGACGTGGACGTCGGCATCGGCCGGAACTGAGACGCTCCACCGCATGAGCCTTTCCAAGCGGTCGACACTTCGGCACGCGCCCGCGACCGTCTGCACCGCCGGGCGCCATCCGGAACCCTGGCCGTTCGACTAGGCGACTATTCCGCGAAGCACTGGATCTTGCGCTCCGCGCCGCGAACCGTGTCGGATGCGTCGGCGTCCCAGATGTCGCGGCCGGAGCCGCCCACGAGCCGGTCTCCTCCCGAGCCGTCGAGCGTCGCGAGGCACTGATCCCCGTCGGCGCCGCCGCGGATCACGTCGTGTCCGCGGAAGTCCGTGAGATGGTCGCGTCCCGATCCGCCGACGTACAGGTCGCTGCCGGCGGAGGTCACGAACGTGAAGTCGCGATCGGGACCCGTCCTGGAGACGTCGTTGCCGCGGCCCGGGTCGACGGAGTCCTCCCCTTCACCGCCGAGCAGCCGGTCGCCGCCCGAGCCCCCGTGGAGGGTGTCGTCTCCGTCCCCGCCGACCAGCACGTCGTTCGCATCGGCGCCGTACAGGCGATCGTCTCCGCGGAGTCCGCAGATCACGTCCCGCCCGTTCGTTCCCGTCAGCCGGTCGTTCCCGGCCGTTCCCGTGATCGTGCAGTGGGCGGCCGCAGCGAGCGGTTGCGTCGAGAACACCCCCAAGGTCGCGATCGAGCCGCAGACCGTTGCGATGACCGCCGTCCTCGAGCGCATGGCGTCTCCTCCGGTTCGTGCGGAGTTCTTCCGCGAGCCGAGGCTTTCACCGGCGCGGAGGCAGGTCAACCCGCCGGACGGGGGATGCGCTCATCGGCCGCCACGGGAACCCGGCCGCGGACGGTGGTTCCCGCTTCCGGAGCGGAGCTGACCTCGAGGCTCCCGCCCAGCGCGGCGAGTCGGTCGGCCATCCCCTGCAGGCCAGTGCCGTAGCCGGTGCTCGCCGGATCGAATCCCGCTCCGTCGTCGACGACTTCGAAGACGAGGTCGTCCGCCTCTGCGGAGACGCACACCCGCGCCCGGGTGGCACCCGCGTACTTCGCGACGTTCTGGAGCGCCTCCAGGACGCAGAAGTAAACGGCGGCCTCGGTCTCGGCCGGGTAGCGCTCGACGCCGTCGCCTTGCACCTCGACCGGCACGGAGCTCCGCGCCGCCTGCGACTCCAGGGCGGCGAGCAGACCCTTGTCGGCGAGGAGCGGCGGATAGATCCCGCGCGCGAGGTTGCGAAGGTCCTCGAGCGTCTGCGAAAGCTCGCCCTCCATCTGCTCGAGGAGCTCGTTGGCTTTCGCCGCATCGCGCTCCGAGAGTTGTCGCGCGAGCCGCGCCTTCACGGCAAGCGCGACGAGCTGCTGCTGAGCGCCGTCGTGGATGTTGCGCTCGATCCTTCGCCGCTCGGAGTCCTGCGCCGCGACGATCCGCTGCCGCGACGCGCGGAGCTCGTCGAGGTTCGCCAGGAGGTCCTCCGTCAGCCGGACGTTGCGGAGCACGAGGCCGGCGCCGGCCGCGAGGTCCTCCGCGAGCGTCTGCTCCGCGGGCGTGAGGCGCTCCCCCGGCGGCTTCGTGAGGGAGAGCGCTCCAAGAAGCTCTCCGCGGTGGTGGACGGGAAGGGCGAGCGTCGCGGCCACTTCGGGCAGCCGCCCGTCGGTGAGCGGCAACGCTTCGTACGACGGGTCATCGACCGGCCAGCTCGCGTCCGGGCGTAGCTCGCTCCCGACTTTCAGCCAGACGGTGGAGGAACGCGCGCCGGTTCCTTCACCGAGGATCCGCGCCATGCGAGGCAGGAGATCGTCGGACGCGTACGTGCTCGCCATCCGCGAGCTGAACTCCGAGAGCACCTCGTAGGGCGTCGCGCGATGTCCGTAGACGAGCCGGTTCGCGAGCCGCTGGACGCGGGCGCGAACGGGCTGGAACGCGACGGCCACGATCGCGGTGGCGACGATCGAAAGCCCGATGTTCGGCTTCGACGTTCCCTGGCCAACGAGGGCTCCGACCCCAACGACGATCCCGACGTACACCGCCGTGATGAAGGCCGCGAGCGCACCGATCACCACCGTCTTGTTGATGACGACGTCGATGTCGTACAGCCGGTACTTGAGGACCGCGAAGCCGATCGCGAGCGGGATGAACAGGAACGAGACGGAGACGATCGCGTTCTGGATGTTCGTGCTGAAATCCGATGTGCCGACGATCCCGACGTAGACCGAGGAGATGATGAACCCGATCACGAGCAATCCGGCGGCGTAGACGAGCCAGCGCAGCTGTTCCCGCTCCGTCGGATCCGCGCCTCGGAACCGAACGACGAGGGATGCGATCGACAGCAGCGCGGCGACGAGCAGCAATCCTCCGAAGAGATGTTCGAAGAGCTCGAACACGTCGCCGACCGGTCCTCCCACCCCGATCGGATTGACGGAATGCGAGCCCTGGATGACGCCGGGCGCGAACGCGTTCCCGACGAACAGGGCCACGATCGAGAAGCCGGCGAACCAGGCCACCGGCCGCCATCTCCTGGACGGAAGCGAACCCGTCGGGAACAACAACAGCACGAACGTCGCCGTCAGACCGATCCCGAGGCCCCAGACCCAGTTGCCGATCCAGTCGGACCACCGGAGGGAGTAGCGCTGCAGCAGGATCGAGAAGCTCCCGAGCGCGTAGCTGAGAGCGGACGCCGACAGGAGCCAGCCGATGGGATTGGAGGGCCGTTTCGAGGCGAGCACCGCTCCGACCGAGGCGAACGTGAGGATGAACAGGAGCACGCCGACGAAGGGAGCGGTGGAACCGGGCTGATCCGCGAACCCCTTCACGTGATGCCCGGTGACCTCGTAGAGAACCGGCGCGATGAGGGCGGCGACGGAGAGCGCCCAGATGCTCCAGGCGAGGGGTCGCGCGGTGCGCTCGGTCACGCTCCGTCCCGGTGGTGCGGCATGCCTTCATTGTGCGGCCGAAGCCTGTAAAGCCTGCAGGGGGCCAGCGAGCGGATCTCGGAGCGGTGTCCTCCCCCCGCGCGAGGGGTGCAGGCACGAGCTTCCCCGCCCGGCGATTTGACGCGACGGGAGCGAGGGATGAGATTGGGCCCGGCCATCCGAAAGGAGCTCCTCAGATGTTCCGACGAACCCTCGCCTCGCTGATCGCGCTTCCACTCCTCGCCCTCGTCACGTCGGTCGCTCCGGCGCAGGCAACGGGCGGAGCAGAGGGCGTGCCCGCGTTCTCTCACGTGTTCCTCATCGTCGGTGAGAACACGAGCCTCTCGCAGCTGACGGAGAACAATGCTCCGTACCAGGAGCAACAGCTCCGTCCGAACGCGGCCTGGTTCACGAACTTCTTTGGAACGTCGCACTACTCCACCTCGAACTACGTCGCGATGACGAGCGGGCAGTACAACCATTGCGAGCAGGAAGATGTGAAGCCGATCGACTGTCACCAACGGGTCGCGAACATCTTCCATCAGATGACCACGCGCGGGATCTCCTGGGCGGCATGGAACGAATCCATGCCTGAGCCCTGCTACCTCCTCAACTTCGGAACGGACAGGGACGGGAACGCATATCGGCCGAAGCACAACCCGGCCGAGTACTACGTGAACGTCGTCAAGGATTACTCGAACCCGGACGCGGAGTGCACCGACAACGTGATCCCGGCGGGCACGACGGCGCCGAACGACATGAGCGCGTTCAACGCGGCGCTCGCGAACCACACCGCACCGGCGTTCAACTACGTCGTTCCCAATATGTGCGAAGACGCGCACGACAACTGCAAGCCGGCCGGCAACGTGCTGACGCAGTTCGACGACTTCCTCGCACGGGAGGTGCCGTTGATCCAGCAGGCCTATCCGGACGCGACCGTCGTCATCACCTACGACGAGGGGCAGGGCGGCGGCGCGAACAACGGCACGAAGTTCGGCGGCGGCCACGTTCCCACGGCGATCACGGGACCGGACGTCGTTCCGGACGACTACGGCGACCTCCACAACCACTACGGGCTGCTCCGGACGCTCGAGGACGGGTTCGGGCTTCCCTACGCGAACAACGCGGCAACCGCAGACCCGATCAACGAGATCTGGGGCTGAGCGGGAACCTTGGCGAAACGGTAAGTGTTCGCCGCTCCGTCAGCGGCACGCGAGCCACGGCTTCGGCCGTCGGCTCCGTGTCGCGAGCGGGATGACCGCAGCGATCGGCGCGGGAAGAGCCGAGCCGGCGGAGCGGAACTCGTCGCCGTTTCGGATCTCTACGACCTTCACGTCGAGTCGCGGGTCGGCCTCCGCCCGGAGGGCGAGCCAGTAGGCGTCCCTCCGCTCCTCCCTGGTCGCGCGCCAGAGGAGCCGGTGCGATTTCGACAGGTACGCCTCGACAACGAAGGTCACCACGCGCCGAGCGTATGCCGGAAGGCCTCGCCGGGCCACCGGCCATCAGGCCCGTTCGGGGGATGCCGAACCCGGACCTTCGGTCTAGGTCCGATGCGTGGAACCTTCCACCGCGCCCTGTGCGAGAGTTCTTCTCGTGAGGGCCCTCGACCGCCGATGACGCGTCGCGGATTCCGAACGAGCTGACCCGTGGAGGCGCAGGAGACCGAACGAGCCGAACACGCGCTCTGGATCCGCAAGGACGACGATCGCGAGTGGTCGCTCGACTTCATGCGGGAGGAACTGCGCGCCGGGTTCGAGGTGATCGACCGCATCGACCGGCCTGCAGTCACGGTCTTCGGCTCGGCCCGTCTCGGGCCGGGCGACCCTTGGTACGAACGGGCGCGACACCTCGGAGAGGCCCTCGCTTCCGAGGAACTTGCGGTCGTCACCGGCGGCGGTCCCGGATTGATGGAGGCGGCGAACCGCGGAGCGCAGGAGGCCGGAGGCCTCTCCGTCGGGTTCGGGATCGAGCTTCCCCTGGAGCAGAAGCTCAACGCGTGGCTCGACCTCTCCTTCGAGTTCCGGCACTTCTACGCGCGGAAGGTCTGCTTCGTGAAGGCGGCGGAGGCCTTCGTCGTCCTCCCCGGCGGCTGGGGCACGAACGACGAGCTCTTCGAGGCGCTGACGCTCCTGCAGACCGAGAAGGTCCGCCACTTCCCCGTCTTCCTCCTCGGAAGCGAGCACTGGCGCCCCTTCTTCGATTGGGGGGAGCGGCTGGTGCAGCAGGGCATGATCGCAGCCGACGATCTGGAGCTCGTCTCCCTGACGGACGAGCCCGATGAGGCCGTCCAAAGCGTTGCCGCCTGCATCCGAGGGGACTGCGCGCACATGATCGGCTCATGAGCGGCGCGCTCCAGGAGACCTTCCTGGCGGACGGGGAACAGTCGGCGGAGAGCGCCGCCGACCTCGTCGTCGCCTTCGTCGCCGAGGCGACGCGGTCGCTCGACGTCGCGATCTACGACTTCGAGGCACGGGACGGCACCTCGGCACGCATCGGAGACGCGCTCGAGGCCGCGCACGCCCGCGGGGTCGGGGTCCGGGTCGCATTCAACTCGGAACGGTGCGAGAACCCGGCCGACGATCGCCCGATGAAGGGCACGCCGGAGGTCATCGACGGCCTCGACGTTCCGACACGTGGGATCTACGAGCAAGGCGCGCTGATGCACCACAAGTACATCGTCCGGGACGGCGCCGGCGTGTGGACGGGTTCGACGAACTGGACCGACGACGCGTTCACCCGGGAGGAGAACGCGATGCTCTCGGCCGACTCTCCGGAACTGGCGGCGGTCTACACCGCGAACTTCGAGGAGATCTGGCAGCGCGGCAAGGTGGAGCGCAGCGGCGCCGTCGGGCCGGAGGTCTTGCTCGCGCACGGCGTGCGAGCGCAGGCGTACTTCTCTCCGCATCCGCCGTTCCTGTCCCAGCTCGCCGCGAGCCGCATCGTCACGGCGGAGCGGCGGCTGAAGATCCTGTCTCCGGTGGTCACGTCGGGCGCCGTTCTCGGAACGCTGACGGAGCTGATCGGTCGCGAGCGGTTGCAGGTCGCGGGCGCGTACGACGCGACGCAGATGGAGCAGGTCAAGGAGCAGTGGGCCGCCGTGCCGTCCAATCATTGGAAGATCTCCGCCTGGGAGATCATCGCCCCGCATCTCTCGGGGAAGATCTCCACGCCGTTCGCGCCGGGCTCCGTGCACGACTACATGCACGCGAAGGCGCTCGTCGTCGACGACGAGGTGATCACCGGGAGCTACAACCTGAGCCGCCACGGAGAGGTGAACGCCGAGAACGTCCTCCACATCGTCGACGAGCCGACCGCGGTGCGCTTCGCCGAGTTCGCCGACCGCGTCGCGGCGCGGTATCGGAGGAACTCCCCGGCGCCGAGGGCCCGGCCGTAGCCGGAACGCTCGGGTCAGTCCGTCGGCGCCGGTCGCGACCGAAGCCGGCCGGCGAGCTCCTCCAGGATCTTCAGCGCGACGTCGGGCTCGCTCCGGAGCATCTTGCGGAACTGCGTCCGCTGGATCCGGATCGCCGTCAGGGGTTCCGCAGCCACGACGGAGGCCGTCCGCGGTCCGCCGTCGAGGAGCGCGAGCTCTCCGAAGAAATCGCCGGGACCCAAGCGCGCGAGCGTGCGCGAGGAATACCCGACGAGCACCTTCGCGGTTCCCTCGACGATCACGTAGAAGGCGTTGCCACGGCTTCCGGTATCGACGATCACCCTTCCTTCCGCGAAGCTCACCTCGTCGGCCAGGCCCGCGATCCTGCGGAGGTGGCGTTTCGACAAACCGCTGAAGAGCGGCACGCTCTCCAGGAGCGCCACCCCTTTGCGGCCGAGCGACGGACCCCGCTTCGCGTTCCGCGACGCGAACTCGCGGGCGAGCGCTGCCGGCTGGTATCCCGATCCGATGCTGCTCATGGGCTTCTCCTCCCAGAGCGGTATACCTCCGCAACGGACGTCGCCGCAACGTCGCGCCGGCGGAGCGGTCGTTTCGTTCTCGCTGGTGACGGGTATCGACTGTCCAGCCCCCTTACGGGAAAGGAGCGAGCCATGCTCGCAGCCATCGGAGGACTCGGGATCGTCGGAATCATCGTGGTGATCCTGATCGTGCTCGCGGTTCTGTACTTCGCACGCAGGGCCTGAGGCGGTTCCGCTCCGCCTCAGGCTGAGCGGCGTAGATCGGGGTATCGAGCGAGGTTGACCGCACGCCGCTCGTGCGCCACTCCGGCGTCACGTACGCTCGTCCCGTCTTGGCTCGCTTCGACTGGCACCCAGAGCCCGAACTGATCGACTTCCGCGACCCTGCGGAGGCTCGGTCCGCGCTCGAACGCCTCGGAGAGGACACCTGGCGCGAGGCGCTCGACTGGCTCTACGGAGAGGCCCTCCGTCGTCCGACCGGCGCCGAGCGCTATCCGGATCTTCGCCGGAACTTCTATGGCGGGAACTCACAGCCGGGTCCCGCTCCCACGGAAGGTGAGCCCGCGACGGAGGTCCTCAAGGGCTTCCGAGCGCGTGTCGCTCCGCACACGCTGAACGCGCAGCATCCCGGCGCCTACAGCTTCTTCACCCCTCCGCCGCTCCCGATCGCGATCGCGGGAGAGGTCCTTGCCGCGTGGACCAACCAGGGCATCGACCTCTGGCTCTCCGGGATGGTGGGTCCCTTCGTCGAGGAGGAGGTCGTCACCTGGCTCCGCGAAGCAGCCGGATACCCCGGGACCGGTTGGGGCGTCCTGACCTCCGGCGGCGTGATGGCGAACCTGATGGGCCTCACGGTCGCGCGCGACGTCCATCTCGCTCGGCTCCGGGGAACGTCGCAGCCGCCGCGCGGCGGTGCGCTCGAGGGTGTGCGCTGCTACGCGAGCGACCAGGCGCACTTCTCGCTCGAACGCGCGCTCGACATGCTCGGCTTCCCTCCGGAGACCCTCCGCGTCCTTCCCTCGGACGACGCGTTCCACCTCCGCGCGGAGACCGTCGCCGATGCGATCGCGGAGGACCGCGCGGCCGGTGTCCTGCCGTGGGCGGTCTGCCCCGTCGCCGGCTCCACGAACACGGGCGCCATCGATCCCCTCGAGGAGCTCGCGGATCTCGCGTCCCGAGAGGATCTCTGGAACCACGTCGACGCCGCGTATGGAGGAGCGGCGGTTCTGTCGGAGCGGGAGACGCATCGCGTGCGCGGCGTGGAGCGTGCCGACTCGATGA
>JBJMLP010000280.1:0-4864 GCA_045805245.1 Actinomycetota bacterium
TCGACGTGATCGCGACGGCGGACTGGCTCGCCGAAACGGCCGCTCCGCGCTACCTCGCCACCGACCTCGGAAGGCTGGGGGAACGCACCGGCCCCGATCTCGTGCACATCGGCTGGCTCGCGATGCGGCTGGGGCGGCCGCTGTCGGTCGCCGGCGGGATCTCCACGCCGGACGACGTGCGGGCGCTCCTCTCGCTCCGGCCGGCGCTGGAAGGTGCCGTCGTAGGCAGCGCGCTGTACGGCGGCGACGTGGAGTTCGAGGAGCTCCTTGAGGCCGCTCGCACCTGAGTGGAACCGGCCTCGGTGCCTCGTGCCTGGTCGGTGCGCGAGCTCGCTCCCTACAATCGCCGGATGGGTTTCCTCTCCGACCTCGTCGCCCAGCTTCGATCCGAGCTTGCTCAGCGGCCGCCGGATGAAGCGGCGCTTCGGGCCGCGGTCGCCTCCGCGCCGGCCGTCAGGAACTTCGAGGCGGCGCTCCGCGCTCCGGGCGTCGCCGTGATCGCGGAGGTGAAGCGCTCCTCGCCCTCGGCGGGGGCGATCGCCGAGACCGATCCGGGGGAGCGTGCCGCCGTCTACGAGCGCGGAGGAGCGGCTGCGATCTCGGTGCTGACGGAGCCGGACCATTTCGGCGGATCGTTGGACGACCTCCGCGCGGCCCGCCGCACGACCGACCTTCCACTGCTGCGGAAAGACTTCCTCATCGCTCCGGCGCAGCTCTCGGAGTCCCGCGCGGCCGGCGCCGACGCAGTTCTCCTGATCACGGCGAGCGTGAGCGACGATGAGCTGTCCTCGCTCCTGCAGGCCGCGAAGGAGCTCGAGCTCTCCACCTTGGTGGAGGCCCACAGCGAGGACGACCTCGAGCGTTCGCTGGCTGCCGGCGCATCGATCGTCGGCGTCAATGCCCGCGACCTCGAAACGCTCGAGGTCGACGAGGGTCGCGCACTCCGTCTCCTGGAGCGGGTTCCGAGCGACCGCGTCCGCGTGTTCGAGAGCGGCATCGCGAGCCGCGCTCAGGTGGAGCGCGCCGTCGACGCCGGCGCCGACGCCGTCCTCGTGGGGGAGCACCTCATGCGGGCGACGGATCCGGGCGCCGCGATCGCGGAGCTGCGGGGGTCTGCGTCGTGAGCGCGCAGTCGCTGTCGGTTCCGGACGCGCGCGGCCGGTTCGGGGGATACGGAGGACGCTACGTTCCGGAGGTCCTGATCCCGGCGCTCGAGGAGCTCTCGGCCGCCTGGAACGCGCTCCGCGACGACCCGTCGTTCCGGAGCGAGCTCGACGGCCTGCTCCGCGACTTCGTCGGCCGTCCCACGCCGCTGACGTTCGCGTCGCGGCTGTCGGAGCGGACCGGATATCGCGTGTTCCTCAAGCGCGAAGACCTCGCTCACACGGGGGCTCACAAGATCAACAACACCGTCGGCCAGGTGCTGCTCGCCAAGCGCCTCGGCAAGGAGCGGATCATCGCGGAGACCGGAGCGGGGCAGCACGGCGTCGCGACAGCGACCGCCTGCGCGCTGTTCGGCCTCCCGTGCGTCGTGTACATGGGAGAGGAGGACACGCGTCGGCAGGCGGTGAACGTCACCCGGATGCAGCTCCTCGGAGCGGAGGTCGTTCCGGTCACGGAGGGAAGCGCCACGCTGAAGGAAGCCATCAACGAGGCGCTCCGCGACTGGGCCGCGAGCGTCCGCACGACGCACTACGTGATCGGCTCGGTCGTGGGTCCTCACCCTTTCCCCGAGCTCGTCCGAGATCTGCAGCGCGTGATCGGCGACGAGGCGCGCTCACAGTACGCGGAGCGCGAGGGAGGCGATCCCGACGTCGTCGCGGCCTGCGTCGGCGGCGGCAGCAACGCGATGGGGATGTTCACGGCCTTCGTCGGCAGCGGAGCGCGGATCGTCGGCGTCGAGGCCGGTGGCCGCGGGAACGCGCTCGGCGACCATTGCTCGTCGCTCACGCTCGGGGAGCCGGGAGTGCTCCACGGGGCACTTTCCTACCTCCTCCAGGACGCGGAGGGCCAGATCGCCGGAACGCACTCCATCTCCGCCGGCCTCGACTATCCGGGCGTTGGTCCGGAGCACAGCTACCTGAAGGATTCCGGGCTCGCCGAATACGTCTCGGCCACCGACGCCGACGCGCTCGCGGGCTTCTCGGAGCTCGCCCGCACCGAGGGCATCCTCCCCGCGCTGGAGCCGTCGCACGTGATCGGCTGGCTGCTCCGCAACCCGCTGCCCGAGGGAAGCTCGGTGCTCGTCTGCCTCTCCGGCCGTGGTGACAAGGATCTGGAGACGGTGCGGCGCGCGTTGGCGGACGGCTCTGCCGGTGAGTGAGGAGGACCTCCGCGCCTGCCTCCGCGGGCGTCTCGACGGCGGCGGACGCATCTTCGTTCCCTACGTGACCGGGGGCCTCCCGTCGGTCGACGCGGAGCTCCTCCGCGGCGTGGCGAAGGCGGGCGCCGATGCGATCGAGGTCGGCATCCCGTTCTCCGATCCGGTGATCGACGGCGGCGTGATCCAGACGGCATCCCGGCTGGCGCTCGAGGCGGGCGCGACGCCGGGCAAGGTGCTGCAGATGATCGGGGAGGCGGACATCGATACGCCCGTCGTCGTGATGACGTACCTGAACCCGGTGCACGCTCACGGTCAGGAGGCGTTCCTCCGCGAGGCCGCGGAAGCCGGCGTCTCCGGCGTGATCGTGCCGGATCTCCCGGTCGACGAGGCATCGGACTGGATCGAGGAGTGCTCCGACGCGGAGATCGCCCCCGTCTTCCTCGCGGCGCCAGGAACCGCGGAGGAGCGGCTCCGCGACGTGGCCGCGGCGTCCCGTGGCTTCGTCTACTGCGTCGCCACGTACGGCGTGACGGGGGAGCGGTCGACGCTGGAGCAGACCTCGAGAGCGCTCGTGGGTGCGCTCCGCCCTTTCGCGACGGAGCCGCTGATCGTCGGCGTCGGCATCGGAACCCCCGCGCAGGCGGCCGAGGCGTGCGGCTTCGCCGACGGCGTCATCGTCGGTACCGCGCTGATGCGCGCCCTCATGGAAGAGGGAGCGGACGCGATGCTCTCGCGCGTCTCGGCCTTCCGGGACGCGGTGCCGCTCGGCACACGCGCTTGATCCGGTCGGCGGTGTGTGCCGGGAGAGGGACTCGAACCCTCACGGGCCGAAGCCCACGGCATTTTGAGTGCCGCGTGTCTTCCAGTTCCACCACCCCGGCCGGGAGTGCAGCGCGCGCGAGGAACAGCCCGCGCGCGTTCGTAGCCTACAGGGCCCCGAACGTGGGTTCGCACGGTTCGACGACGTGAGTGTTCGGCGTCGAGCCCTCCTCCTCACCACGCTCCTCTCGCTCGCGGCGTGTACCGACGCGGGAGCGACCGCGGCCGGAGGGGGATCACCGTCGCCGCCGACGACCCTCAAGATTGCGTACCTGGAGAACCTGGCACCGGAGGGCGCGTTCGAGCGAGTCGTTCCGGCGTTCTACGGCGCGAAGCTCGCCCTCGATCAGGCGCTCGCGAGCGGCGATCTCCCCATCGCGGTGGAGGTCGTCCCTCAGGACATCCGCGATCCGGCTCGGACGGCCGACGTCCTCGCCGAGGATGCCGCCGACCCGAGCTTCATCGGAGCGATCGCCTCGCCGTTCTGGAGCGAGCCGCGGGAGGTGGGGGAGCGGCTTTCCGCTGCCGGCATCCCGACCTTCTCCCTGTCGACGGTGAACCCCGCCGCCGCGACTTCGTGGAGATCGTGGTACGCGGCCGTCGCGCCGCTCCGCGACCAGGCGCAGAAGGTCGCGGAGGGGTTGTCAACGACGAAAGAAGGAGCCGACGGCGTCTGTCTCGCCTCCGACGACTCCGGCTACGGTGAAGCGTTCGCGCACGCGGTCGCGCGGACGGTGCCCGTGCGCATCGTCGATCGCGGAGTGATCCCGTCGATGGAGCCGATGCCGTCCTCGGTGATGCACGGCATCGATGCTTCCGGGTGCGGGGCGCTGGTCTACGGGGGGTTCGGTTCCGACGCCGGAGTGATCCGCATCGAGCTTGATGCCTCGGGGATGTCCCACGTCCGGCTCGTCGGATCGGATGCGATCCGCGACCACACGTTCCTGGAGCTCACCGGTCCGTCCGGGGACGGAACGCTCGCCTCGTGTTCCTGCGTCGATCTCGGCCCCGCGCCGGACCTGTCCGGCCAGCAGTTCATCCACGATTACCAATCGGAGTACGGCACCTCTCCTGCCTCCTACGCCGTGGAGGGATGGGACGTCGCGAGGATGTTCGCCTCAGTGATCCGTTCCGGTGCGCGCACGCGCGGCTCCGTCGCCGATGCGATCGCCTCTCGGAACTCCTTCACGGGCCTGGCCCACCCCTACGCGTTCACTCCCTCAGGTGCGCTCGCCCCGTCAGTGAGGACGGTGGGCCTGTCAGAGGCGACCGGCGGAAGGTGGCTCTCCACCGGGAAAAGCTGAGTCGCCGCTCAGCTGGGGTTCGTTGTCTCTTCCCGACCCCGCTCCTATAGTCGCCGGAGGAGCGGACGAGCTGCTGATCGTTGCGCTCCTTCGTCGAGCACGAGGAGGGGGATTGTGCGCGGACGGTCGCTGAGGTTCCTTGTTCCGCTGGTCGCAACGCTTGCGCTCATCGGCGGCGCCTGTGGAAGCAAAGACAACAGCAGTCCTCCTGCGGCCGGAGGAGGGGGAGGCGGGACGACTCCTAGTCCGTCGTTCTCGACGTTGAAACAAGGAGTGCTGCAGGTCGGCTCGTGCCTCGATTACCCGCCCTTCGAGGCGGTCAAGAACGGCACGGAGACCGGCTTCGACGTGGAGCTCACCGACGCGATCGCGGAGAAGATGGGTCTCCAGGTCCAGTGGGTGAAGGCGAACTTCGACA
>JBJMLP010000281.1:0-21784 GCA_045805245.1 Actinomycetota bacterium
CTCCGCTGATACCCAGAACGATCCCGACGTAGTTGCCATCTCCCCGGAAGATCGTTCCACCGCATTTGGGGCGAACCTTGCCGCGCCGGATCGGACCGCACGGAACGTTCGGCGGGGTGCCTCCGCCGTCGTCGCCCTGGCCGCCACGGATGATGTCGTTGCCCTCCATGCCGTCCGCCTCGTCGGCGCCGGCCTTCAGGCAGATCACGTCGTCGCGCGTCGTTCCGTTGATGTCGTCGTCGGCCGCGGTGCCGGTGATCGTGCAATCCGCCTTGGCCCCGGCGACGCTGGAAACGACGCCGTGAGCGAACGCGGGACCGGCCAGCAACGCGGCGGTCGCGACGGAGACGAAAACGGCGCGGACGCGCATGGACATCCTCCTTGTGCACTGAGGCGGGGCTGCTGGTCGTGTGGAGCCTAGCAACACCCAGTCGATGGGTCCAGCCGGAACGCTCCTTTAGAGAGCCGCCACCGCGTTCGGAACGGTCTCCATCGGCTTGACGCCGTACCACGCGCGCTCGACGCGCCCGTCCTCGCCGACGAGGAAGGAGGAGCGGCGAACGCTCTGCGTGTCGTCCTTCCACACGCCGTACGCGTCCGCGATCGCGTGTCCGAGATCGGCGAGGAGCGGAAACCCCAGACCGTACTTCCGGTCGAACGCCAGTTGCTTCTCCGGCTCGTCCGGGGAGATGCCGACAGCGTCGATGCCGATGCCGGTGAGCTCCTGACGGTGGTCGCGGACGTCGCACGACTGCTTCGTGCAGCCCGGCGTGTCCGCCTCCGGATAGAAGTAGATCAGGAGCTTGCGGCCGCGGAAGTCCTCCAACCGGACGGTGTTCCCGTGCTGATCGGAGAGCGCGAACGTGGGCGCCTCGTCACCTGGTTCCAAGGTGGTCATGCCTCCACGGTAGCGCGGGCCGGCGGATACGCGGCGAAGCCCTCGCGGAATATCTCGTCGCCGGACGCGCGTTAGGGTGACCGGAAGGAGATCCGTCCGATGCCTGCCATCACCGTCGAAGACCTCACTCAGCTCGACCGGCTCCCGGCCCCCGGCGAGGACGCCCACGAGCGCCCCGTCCGCAACGTCGTCATCGCGCCGAACGGCGTCGAAGGGGAGGGCTTTCCCGTGCGCCGCGCGTTCGCCGGGGTCGACCTCGCCGACCTCGATCCGTTCGTTCACATGGACCAGATGGGAGAGGTCGAGTACGCGCCGGGCGAGCCGAAAGGCACGCCATGGCATCCGCACCGTGGGTTCGAGACCGTCACCTACATCATGGACGGCATCTTCGAGCACCAGGACTCCAACGGCGGCGGCGGCGTCATCACGAACGGCGACACGCAGTGGATGACGGCGGGGGCGGGGATCCTCCACATCGAGAAGCCGCCGGAGCACCTCGTTCTGAGCGGCGGCCTCTTCCACGGGATCCAGCTCTGGGTGAACCTCCCCAAGGCGGAGAAATGGGCACCCCCGCGGTATCAGGACCTCCGCGCCGGCGAGGTCGGACTCCTCGCCACGCCGGATGCCGGAGCGCTGATCCGCGTGATCGCCGGCGACTTCGCGGGCCACGAAGGTCCCGGACAGACCTACACGCCGATCACGATGGTGCACGCGAGCGTCTCCGCGGGCGCCGCGCTCGATCTCCCGTGGCGCAGAGACTTCAACGCCCTGGCCTACGTCCTCTCCGGCATCGGAACGGCCGGTGCGGAGAGGCGCCCGATCGCCACGGGACAGCTCGCGGTCTTCGGTCCCGGCGACGCGCTGCGGCTCGAGGCGGCAGAGATCCAGGAGAGCCGCTCCCCCGCGCTCGAGGTCCTCCTCCTCGGCGGGCGACCGATCCGTGAGCCGGTCGCATGGTACGGACCGTTCGTGATGAACACGAAGGACGAGCTCCTCCAGGCGTTCGAGGACTACCAGGCTGGCCGCCTCGGCTCGATCCCCGCCGCACACCACACGCCGGACCACATCGTCGAGTCGACGCCCGGTGACGCCGAGGACGATCGCGTCGGCGGATAAGGCTCCGGTCCGAACGCTCTCCGAGCGCGAGCTCAACCGAGCGCTCCTCGCCCGTCAGCTCCTGCTCGAGCGCGCGGACATCCCGCTGACGCGTGCGATCGAGCAGGTCGGCGGGCTCCAGACGCAGTACGCGCCTTCCGGCTATCTCGGTCTCTGGACGCGGACCGCCGGGTTCGAGCGAGCCGGCCTCACGCGAGCGCTCGAGCAGCGGCGGGTGATCCAGGGAACCCTGATGCGGGCGACGATTCACATGGTCTCGAAGCGGGACTATCCGCTGTTCGCCGCCGGCATCCGCAACGACCGCCTCGCGCACTGGAGGAAGGTCGCCCGTGATCATCCCCAGGCGGGGTCGCTCCCGGCCGTCGTTCGCAAGGTACGGCGGTACCTCGAGGACGGCCCGAAGAAACGGACGGCGATACAGCGGCGGTTCGAGCTCGACGGACCGATGTTCGACGGCGTGAGCCGCGCGCTCGACATGGTGCGCGTGCCCCCACCCGGCACCTGGGAGCAGCGGCGGGCCGACCTCTACGGTCTCGCCGAACAGTGGATCGGACCGCTCACCGCGGATCCCGCAGCCGGCGTCGAGCACCTCGTTCGCCGCTACCTGGCGGGGTTCGGTCCGGCATCGAAGAAGGACATCCTGGGCTGGGCCGGACTGGATCTGCGGACGCTCTCGCCGGTGCTGGATCGCATGAAGCTGCGGCGCTTCCGCGACGAACGGGGCGGAGAGCTCCTCGACCTCCCCAGAGCGCCGCTCCCCGACGCCGACACACCGGCGCCGGTGCGATTCCTGCCGACGTTCGACGCCACGCTTCTCGTGAACTGCCGGCGGACGCAGATCCTACCGGAGCGCTACCGGCCCGTGATCTTCAACGTCAGAACTCCGCAGTCGGTCGGAACCTTCCTCGTCGACGGCCAGGTCGCGGGAACGTGGTCGCTGCGCGACGGCTCCCCGAAGGTCGAACCGCTCTCCAAGCTGCCGCCCGCCGCGCGCCGAGAGCTCACGGAGGAGACGGAGCGACTCCGCGAGTTCGTTCGCTGAGACCGAACGCTCAGTCGCCTGCGAACCGAACGTGCAGGCGGATGACCGACCCGGTCGGAAACGTGCGGATCTGCGCGAGGTCGCACACTTGGTTGACGAGCCACAGGCCGTAGCCCTGCTCCTCCGTGCCGTTCGGACGGCGCCGGCCCGCGAGCGGATCGACGATGCGGCCCGTGTCGCTGATCTCGCAGAGCAGCGTGTCGACCTCGCGCCACATCCGGATCTCGCCGCGTCCACCGCCGTGACGAAGGGTGTTGGAGACGACCTCGTCCGCAGCGAGGAGGAGATCCGCCGTGCGCGACCGGCCGAGGCCCGCGAGCACCGCCCGTTCCTCCACGAACGCGCGGACGTCATGGAGATCGTCGGCTCCGAAGGACATCAGCTGCGTCTCGAGCGGCGGTTCGGGGAGCGGCTCATCGAAGGGAGCTTCGATGTGCTCGGCGCTGCGAACCGAGGCGCTCGAGGCGTGTCCGAGGTCCGACCAGAGGAACGGATGATTGCGGCTCGCTTCCTCCAGGACGGGCTCCGGGAGACGGCCGGCGTCGTACGGGCAGAGCAGCCATCCGCGCGAATCGGCGAGCGCGAGGTTCAAGAGCGCCTCGTGGCGTTCGCACTCCACGAGCTCGGCGGGAGTGCGTTCGGCCCAGATCGGTTCTCCAATGCCTCGGAACGGACGACGCTCCGCTTCGCACTCCTCCACGAACGAACGCCATGCCGGGATGATCCGCGCCGGATTCGATCCGACGTCAGCCATGTCGGCGTACCGCACATCGGGCTCGTTCCCGACCGCCGACCGAAGGCGCTCGATCTTCTCGGCGCTCACGACCGCGTACACGGGCTCGGAGGCATCGACCGCCTCACGGATGAACGAAGCCGTGAGATCGACGAACTCCTCGATCCCCTCGTAGAGGAGCGCCTCGTGGCGGAACGACTCCGCCCGGACCTCGTGCTGGCCGGCTGTCACGCTCGTTCGATCCACATCCTTCGTTCCAGGCGGGCGATGGTACCGGCGCGCAAGGATGAACGACCCGTCGAGCGCCGGGGCGGCCGAAGACGCTACCGCGCGACCGGCATCTCGCTCCCGTCATCGCCGAGGAGACCTTCGAACAACGAGCGGTAGTGGACCATCGCCTGCCGAAGGTCCTCCGTGCTGGCCTGTCCCTGGTCGTTCGCCATCGCGATCCCGTGCGCCGCGCGGTAGTTCTGCACGACGTCCGGGTGATCGACCGACAGATCCGACGCGCGTTGGTCGAAGTCGTCCATCGGATAGCCGCGTTCGCGCATCACGAGGATGACCGCCTCGTCGGCGTTCCGGAGCGCGCCGCTCGGATCGTCCACGAACGCCATCTGGACCTGGCGCCACCGGTCCTCGTACCGCCCACGAGCCGCGGGCGTGAGCGGGCGGATGTCGAGCTGCTCCCGACGATCCCGCCGCGCCGCAAGCTCGGACTCTGCGCGCCGACGGCTGTCGGACTCGTTCGCCGTGCGGTCGTATTCGGACCCAAAGGTCTTCCGAAGGTCCGCGGTACGCCGCCGCCTGGTCGCGGCCCAGATCACCGCCGCCACGACGAGCACCGCTATTCCGATCAGGATCCATCCCCACGCCGGCATGGGAGCCTCCTTCGCTCGGGATTCCTCTGATTCCCCTTCCCATCGGAGCGCGTGGGGACACACCGGCGACCTGAGGACGAGCCCCGCCGCGGCTCGGATCCCGTGCCTGGCGCCAGCGAAATGCCGCCCCGGCCCGGCGGGATCGCGAAAAGTTGCCACGCCCCCGTTTCCTCTCCCTCGCCTCCTGCGATTGCCAGCACGAGGGAGCGAACACGGGGCGCTTCCTCACGAACCCGATCCGCCGCGGGGCGGATCGCTTGGAGGCCCAGCGAACCCCTCCCCAGCTGGACGACGGGGGCACGGTCGCGAGACCGTGCCCCCGTGCCTCTTTTCCGCCCACCTCTCGAGTGCGGCTAGAGCGCCGTGACGCGCTCGATCGGGAACGGCGGTTGGGCGAGGGGCTTCACCGCCAATCGGAGCAACAGGAGCGGATTGTCGTCGCCGGCCGCGCGGTTCAGCCGAAGCTCGTCGCACGCGTAACAGCGGTGGACGAGCACCCACTCTCCGTCGCCGCGAACGGTGATCGCGATCGGTTCCATGAGCGCGCCGCAGACCGAGTCGCGGTCGCCGGGCACGTCGTCATCGACGTGACGGCTCCAGAGGCAGTTCGGACAGTGGTTCCGATGCGCGGTACCGGGAGCGTCTTCGGGAACATCGAGACCGCAGGAACGACATCGGAACGAGCCGCCTCCGCGGCGTGAACGACGCGAAGCAGAAGTTGGAGCGTCGCGGGATCGTGAACGTGACATCTCGGATGCCTCCAGGAGTCGGACGGACGAAAGGTCGTCGCGCCCGTGGAGGTGGTCAGCGAGAAGCGGACCAGCCCTCGGAGAGGCGCGACGGAGCGACTCCTGCAACGGCAGTCATCCGGTTGACACCTCTCCTTCGCACTCGGAAACGATCCGTTCGACGCTCACCGTACCAGTCGAGGACCAAACCTCAGACACGCCCGAGCGCCGTCTCCGTCGTCGGATCGAAGAGGTAGAGACGGCCCGGCTCGATCCCGAACGTCGCGGAGTCTCCGGGCGACAGATCGACGTCCGCCGGTGCCTGAGCGACGAGCCGGGTGTCGTCCGCGATCGAGAACCCGACCAGCGACTCGCGGCCGAGCATCTCCACGTACTCGACGCGGCCTTGGACGGGTCCGACCAGACGCTCTCCGTCGCGCCAGAGCCGTGCATGCTCCGGCCGGACGCCGACCTTCAGGTCGGCCGGGATGCCGTTGTCCGGAACGCTGTCCAGCTCGATGCGCACCTCCCCTCGGACGAGCACCCGGTGACCGTTCTGGGCGTTGACCGACATGTCCGCGAAGCTCATGGCCGGGCTGCCGATGAAGCCTGCGACGAACACGTTCGCGGGCTGCTCGTACACCGTCCGCGGATCGCCGACCTGCGCGAGCAGACCGCCGCTCATCACGGCGACCCGGTCGCCCATCGTCATCGCCTCGACCTGGTCGTGCGTCACGTAGATCGTGGTGGTCCTCACCTGCTCCTGGAGCCGCCTGATCTCCCCCCGCGTCTGCACGCGGAGCTTCGCATCGAGGTTCGACAGCGGCTCGTCCATCAGGAAGACCTGCGGTTCCCGGACCAGCGCTCGCCCGAGCGCGACGCGTTGCCGCTGCCCGCCGGAGAGCGCCTTCGGCCTGCGCTGGAGGAGGTCGGAGATGCCGAGCATCTCGGACGCTCGCCGGACCCGGTCGGAGATCTCCGCCTTGGACATCTTGCGCATCCGCAAGCCGAAGGCGAGGTTCTGCTCAACGGTCATCTGCGGATAGAGCGCGTAATCCTGGAACACCATCGCGATGTCGCGATCCTTCGGCGCCACGCGGTTCACGACCCGGTCGCCGATCTTGACATCTCCGGTCGTCAGCGACTCCAGCCCGGCCGCGAGGCGGAGTGCCGTCGTCTTTCCGGAGCCGGAGGGGCCCACCAGCACGACGAACTCGCCGTCGGCGATCTCCAGGGAGAAATCCTGCAGCGCAACGACCTCGCCGAACCGCTTCCCGACGCTCTCGTAGGTGACCGTCGCCATCGCTAGCCCTTCACCGCGCCGGTCAGGACGCCTCGGATGAACTGCCGCTGCGTGAAGATGAACACGATGAGGATCGGCACCGCGACGATGACCGCCGCCGCGGAGATCAACGGTGCGTTGCGGATGTACTGACCTTGGAAGACGTTGAGCCCTGCCGGAGCCGTCATGAACTTGTTGCTCGTGGTCAGCACCAACGCGAGGAAGAACTCGTTCCACGTGTCGGCGAATGTGAGGATCAGCAGCGTGAGGATCGAGGGCCAGGCGAACGGCACCATGATCCTCCAGAGCACCTGCCAGCTGGAGGCGCCGTCGATGCGCGCCGACTCCAGGAGCGAGGCAGGCGCCGCGAGGAACGACGCCCGCATCCAGAACACGCCGAAGGCGACCTCCCCCGAGACCTCGACGAGGATCAGCGCCCAATACGTGTCGAGCAGATGGAGGGCTTTCACGTCGTAGTAAAGGGAGACGATCGTCGCCTCGGTCGGGATGATCAGCCCGAGGATGAAGAGGTAGAAGATCAGCTTCGCTCCACGGAACCGCATCGTGCCGAGCGCGTAGCCGCCGAGGACCGATAGGACGACCGAGCCGATCACCACGCCGATCGCGACGATCGTGCTCGCTCCGAAGTACTGGGAGAAGTGTCCCGTCGTCCATGCCGTCACGAAGTTGTGGAAATGCAGCGTCGACGGCAGCTTGAACGAGGAGGGCTCCGATCCGGACGGATACACGCTCGCGATGAAGACGCCGAGGATCGGAAACACCGCGATGAATGTCACGAAGATCAAGATCACGTAGTTGATCGCGACCTGCGTCCTCGACGCGCCGTTCATCGGTCGCTCGGTTCCAGGATCTTCGTGATGCCGTAGGAGACGGCGAAGACGATCACCATCAGCGTGATGCCCATCGCCGCTGCGGAGCCCACCTGACTGCTCAGGAACGCGCGGCTGTACACCTGGAACGCCGGCACCGTGGTCGCCGTTCCGGGTCCGCCCTGCGTGAGGATGAAGACCTCGTCGAAGGCGCCGAGGGCATCGATCATGGTGAGCACCACGACGACCGTGAGCTCGAAGCGGAGTCCCGGCAGCGTCACGGTGAAGAACTCCCGGAAGGCATTCGCCCCGTCGACGCGAGCGGCCTCGTAGAGGGTCTGCGGGATCTTCATCACCCCGGCGAGGAACAGGATCATGCAGAAGCCGTACTCCTCCCACGCGCCGAAGACGCCGACGGCGGGAAGCGCGGTGTGGTAGTCGCCGAGCCACGGCCGCGCGAGGCTTCCGAGCCCGATCGCGCGGAGGAAGTTGTTGAGCGGACCGTTGGGGTCGTAGATGTTCGTCCACGCGATCGCGAGGACGACGTCGGTGAGCACCGTCGGCAGGAACAGCAGCATGCGGAACACGGTCAGTCCGCGGATCCGCATGCGGGAGAGCAGCGCAGCGAGGAAGAGCCCGATCGCGGTCGGGATGAAGGAGTAGAAGACGACCAAGACGAGAGTGTGGAGATACGACGCCCGGATCACCGGATCGGTGAAGAACGCCTTGTAGTTGTCGAGCCCGACCCACGTTCCCAGCGTGATGCCGTCCCAGTTGAAGAAGGACAGGTTCACGCCCTGGATCAGCGGCACGATGTTGAACGCCGTGAAGATCAGCAGCGCCGGCAGGACGTAGAGCCAGCCGATCGCTCTGGGTTCCCCCGGGAGCCGTTCCGGACGGCGCCACCGCCGCGGCGCCTGGACCTCGATGATCGGCGGGCGGACGACGACATCCGCCATCAGGAAACCCTCGAGGTCTGGAACGCGTGGTAGTTGCTCTGGAGGGCGTCGGCGAACTGTTGTGGCGTGACCTTCAGGCCCATGAGGTCCTGGACGCCGCCCGTCAGCGTGCCGTAGAAGTCGGGCGTCGCCCAGTCCTCGTACGGCACGAGTGCGTTCTGTCCGTTCAGCTTCTTCGCCGTGGAGAACATCTCGGCGAGGAGCGTTCCCTGCTCGACGCCGTTCGGTGTGAACGTCTTGCTCAACGGGATCTGTCCGGTCGGTACCAGCGATTGTGCCGCGTCGTCGGTCGTCATCCAGTCGATGTACGCTGCCGCGACGTCGGGGTTCTCCGACTTCGCCGTGATCGAGAGCGGAAAGCCCGCGGCGCCCGTCGAGACCGGAACCCCGCCCGCCTGCGTCGGCGGCACCGCGAAGAAGCCGAAGTCCGTCGAGTCCGCGCCGAGATTCGCCACGATCCAGTTCCCGGTGACCGCGAACACGCCGCGCCCCTTCGTGAAGTCCGAGAGCGAGTCGTCGTAGCCGACCGCGAGGAAGTCCGGCGCGAAGTAACCGTTCCTCACCCATTCCTGCAGCTTCGCCGCGGCCTGAAGGTTCTCCGGCGTGTCGAAACGGGTCTGGTCGTACTTCAGCCCGAAGACGAAGTCGGTCATCCAACTCTCCGGCACGTAGCGCTCCTGGACGGCCGCCCAGGTGTGCGCGCCGGGAAACTTGTCAAGGTCGCCGTACTGGATGGGGATCTCCCCGGCCTGCTTCGCGGCGGCGAGCGCGTGCTCGAACTCCGCGAACGTGGTGGGCACCGCGAGACCGAGCTGCTGCAGCCTCGCCTTGTTGTAGAAGACGCCGATGAGCTCTCCCTGCGCGGTGAAGCCGAAGAGACTGCCGGTGCCGAATCGCTTGCCGTCGGAACTCCAGCTGCTCACCGCGGAGACGTTTTCCGGAACCCGGTCGAACCAGCCGTACGCGTCGGCGTAGTTGTCGAGCGGCAGGAGGAGCCCGGCTTTCACCATCTGCCCCATGTCGGGCCAGCCCTGGTTCGCCTCCACGACGTCCGGCGGATGCGGCCCCGCGATCGCGAGCTTCAGCACGGATTGAAGGTCGCCGAAGCTCCGGTTCACCCGGTTGATCGTGACGTTCGGGTACTTCCGCTCGAACCCCCGGTTGAGCTCGTCCCAGATCGCCTTGACCTTGCCGGTCTCCTGATCCCAGACCGTGAGCGTGACGGGCTTCGTCACCGTCACGCCGGTGTTCGCGGGCTTCGGAGGTGCTTTCGCCGGAGCGGCAGCGCTTCCGGGGGTGCACGAAGCCGCGGCCGCGAGCGCCGCCCCGGCACCGAGGGCGAGGAACTCCCTGCGTGAGATCCGATCCATCCCGAGTCCCCTCAGAGCCGGTACCGGCCCGTTGTACGCGCTCCGCACATCGAACGGACTGCCGGGCCCGGCCGGCGGGACTGTAGATCAGACTCTTGAACCAGGTCAAGCCAGCGGTCCACTGACGGTTTTTTCCGGCGTTGCCTTGGTCTATAGTGCGCGCATGTGTCCCGCCGACGGCGACGGTCTCGTCCTCGACCGCCTCCAGCTTCGGTATCAGCGGGTGCAGGAGTCGCTCGCACAGGGGATCCGCCGGGACGCCCGCGCGCCGGGATCGCTCCTGCCTCCCGAGAGGGCGCTCGCGGAGCATTTCGGCGTAAGCAGGGTCACGCTCCGGCGCGCCCTCGCGGAGCTCGAGCGACAGGGCATCGTGTCCCGCGCCGCCTCACGCGGCTGGGCCGTCGCGGGATCGCCGATCGGCGAGCCGCCGAACGCGTTGATGAGCTTCTCGGAGATGGCGTCGGTCCGCGGCCTGCGCGCGGCGTCGCGCGTGATCGAACGACAGGTGCGCGCCGCGTCGATGGACGAGGCGGAGACCCTCGGCCTCGCACCGGGCGCGCCGATCTTCGAGCTCGAACGGCTCCGCTCGATGGACGACATGCCGATCCTGCTCGACCGCTCGCGCATCCCACTCGTACTCGCCCCCGAGCTCGACGACGTCGACTTCTCGAAGCACTCGCTCTACACCGTGTTGGAAGAGCGCTACGGCATCCGGCCGGCGCGCGCCAACTTCTCCATCGAGGCCGTGCCGGCCGTTCCGCGCGAGGCGAAGCTCCTCGGCGTGGAGGCCGGCGCGCCGCTGCTCCGCTGCGACCAGGTGACGGAGGACGAGACGGGCCGTCTGATCGAGCTCTGCCAGATGCGCTATCGAGGTGACCGCTACCGGTTCCGCGGAACGCTCGTGCGGCCGGCTGCCGCGGAGCTCGAGCACGTCGACGCGACGCAGCTCGCCGGCCCGCCCCAGGCGGGTTAGGCGGATGCCGGAGCCGACGGTTCTCGTCTGCGAGGACTACGGGGAGCTCAGCCGGTCGGCGGCCGACCTCGTCGCCCCGCGGATCGAGGAACGCCCGGCGCTGAACCTCCTCGCCGCGACGGGCAATACGCCGATGGGGCTCTACGCGGAGCTCGTCCGCCGCCACCACGCGGGAACGCTGGACGGCTCCCGGCTGCGGGTGTTCCAGCTCGACGAATACGCCGGCGTGGGCATCGAGGACCGCCGGTCGCTCCTCGGCTGGCTCGTGCGAAGCTTCACGGCGCGACTCGGCATCCCGGAGGAGCGGATCGTGCGGCTCGACACCGGCATCGACCCCGACACCGCATGCGCGCGGTTCGAGGAGCGGCTCCGCGACGCCGGCGGGTTCGACCTCTCGATCCTCGGCATCGGCGCGAACGGTCATCTCGGCTTCAACGAGCCGCCCTCCGACGCGACGGCGCCGACGCGGGAGGTGACGCTCTCGGATGCGAGCATCGAGACGAGCGCCGGGTACTGGGGCGGGGCGGAGAACGTTCCGTCTCGCGCGCTCACGGTCGGCATGCGGGACCTGCTGGCGTCGAAGGAGATCGTCCTCCTCGCCTCGGGAGCGTCGAAGCGCGGGATCACTCGGCAAGCGCTCCACGGCGCCGTCACGCCGAAGGTGCCCGCCTCCTTCCTGCAGGAAGCGGACCGTGTCACGGCCGTCGTGGACCAGGCCGCTTGGTGCCCGCAGGACGAGCCCGCGGACGAAGGGGACAAGGAGGCATGAGCCCGCCCGTGGAAGGAGCGTTCGATCTTCTCGGCGTCGGGCACCCTTCCGTCGACCTGATGTTCTCCGGGCTCCAGACCTGGCCCGAGCTCGGCCGCGACGTCGACGCGGGGAACCTCGGCGTCTCCGCCGGGACGTCGTTCAACACGCCGGCCGCGGCGAACCGGCTGGGTCTGCGCGTCGGCTACATCTCCATCGTCGGCAACGACGTGTGGAGCGGCCTCACCCGCGAGGAGTACGAGAAGGAGTCCCTTCCGACGGATCTCCTGCGCGTCGTCGACCGGCCGATGCCCTTCGTCTCCGTCGCCCTGAACTCCGGCACCGACCGGGGCTTCGTCACGTACGACGCGATGCGCGAGGAGGACGAGGCCGAGCTCTATCGCTACGCCCTCGACGTGGTCTCCACGGCGGACGCGCGGCACCTCCATTACTACGCGGGCGAGCCTCCGGCGCTCGCGGAGGCGGCGCACGACCGGGGCATGACGGTCTCCATGGATGCCTGGGGAGGGCCGTGGTGGGAGGAACCGGAGCCGCTCGAGGAACTCCTCCCTCGAGGCGACGTGATCCTCGCCAACGAGTCCGAGGCGATCGCGATGACCGGAGCACCCGACGTCGGTCGCGCGATGTCGCGCATGGCCGAGCTCTGTGCCTGCGTCGTGATCAAGCGCGGAGCCGACGGCGCGATCGCCACCGCCGACGGCGACATCGCCGACGCGCCGGCCGAGCCCGCGCAGCTCGTGGACGCGACCGGCGCCGGCGATTGCTTCAACGCGGGGTTCCTCGCCGGATGGCTGGCGAAGCTTCCGCTCGAGGAGTGCCTCACGCTCGGCAACATCTGCGGCGCGCGCGCCGTGGAGTCCTTCGGCGGCTATCTCGGCTGCCCGCGGGAAGCGGAGTTCCGCGAGATCGCCCGCTCCAAAGGGATCGATCTGCCGTGACGCCGGGGAGCGGTGCGCGATGAAGATGACGCTTCTCGGCACCGGCGTTCGGACGCCGTTCGTGCTCCACGGGCTGGCGGCCGCGGCCGAGGAGCTCGGCCTGTCGGAGGTCGTCCTCCACGACGTCGACGCCGAGCGGCTGGAGCTCGTCTCCGCGCTCGGCTCGTACCTCTGCAAGGAGTGGGGAGCCCCGTTCGATGTGCGGTCCGAGTCCGAGCCTCGGAAAGCGCTCGAGGGTTCGCGCTTCGTGTTCTCCGCGATCCGCGTCGGCCAGGAGCGAGCCCGCGCGCTCGACGAGGAGCTGCCATTGAAGCACGGCGTCCTCGGCCAGGAGACCACCGGTCCGGGCGGCTTCGCGATGGCGCTCCGAACGATCCCGGCGATGCTCTCCTACGCGCAGATGATCGTGGAGGTCGCTCCGGAGGCGTTCCTCGTCAACTTCACGAATCCGGTCGGGATCGTGCTGCAGGCGCTCTCCGACCACACCGACGTTCGCTGCGTCGGGGTCTGCGACGGCCCGATCGAGATGAAGCGGAGCGTCGCGCGGTTCCTCGGCGTTCCGGGCGATGAGGTGCACGTCGATTACTTCGGGCTCAACCACGCGGGGTGGATCCACCGCGTGTTGGTCGACGGACACGAGCGCCTGCCGGAGCTGCTCGCACGCTACGAGGAGCTCGCGCTCGCGGAGGAGTCGTGGCGGATGTTCGAGCCGGAGCTCGTGCGCTCGATCGGGATGCTCCCGATGGAGTACCTCTACTTCTATTACTACCGCCAGCAGGCGGTGGAGAACGTGCTCCGCTCCGGCGGCACGCGCGGCGGACAGATCGCGGAGCTGAATGCGATGCTCTGGCCGGCGCTCCGCGAGCGCGTCGATGCGGGCGACCTCCCCGGCGCCGAGCAGGCCTGGGAGCGTGCGATGGACACGCGCGGCGCGACGTACTTCTCCCGCGAACGAGGCGAGCCCGTCGCCGGGGAGCTCGACGAGGCCGACGACGACGAAGCGGAGATGTTCGAGGGCGACGGCTACGAGGGCCTCGCCACCGCGGTGATGGTGTCGGCGGTGCAGCGGCGGAAGGTGCCGCTCATCCTGAACGTTCCGAACCGCGGGGCGATCCCGCAGCTCCGTGACACCGACGTGGTGGAGGTCACGTGCATGGCGGACGAGCACGGCGTTCATCCGCTCGCCCAGGGCTCCATGCCGGACGAGGCGCTCGCGCTGATCGAGCCGATCAAGGAGTACGAACGGCTCACCGTGCAGGCCGCCGTGGAGGGCTCCTACGACGCCGCCCTGAAGGCGCTCCTCGTCCATCCACTCGTGGGTTCGTATCCGCTCGCGAGGTCGATCCTGGAGGACTACCTCTCCGCGCACGCCGAGTTCCTGTCCTACCTCCGCTGACTTACGGAGGAGCGCTCCCGCGCTCCGGGGCTAAGCTCCTTCGGATGCCGACGCGCTCGATCCTCCGTGCAGGCTTCCTGCTCGCCCTCGCCGCGGCGATCGTGGGGGCGCCGGGCAGGCAACTCACCGACCTCCCCTCCGCCGGGGGCGACTCGCTGCGCGTTGCGGCCGCCCACACCGTCGCGGCGCTCGTCGGCAACACGAACGGAACGCCGGATGCCGATCTGCGGCCCGGCGACGAACGCGACCCCGCGGCCCCGCTTCCCGGCTCCGCGGCGGGCGCCCTGCTTCTCGCCGGGGCCGTCGCCGTCGCGTTCCTCCTCCTTTGCGGCGTCGGCCGGCCCGCCCGGACGCAGGCTTCGGGCCCACATGACCCGCGTGCGCCTCCCCTCTCCGTAACCGTCTGACGTCTCGTCTCCGCCGCGGCTGTAGCCGCGGCACGGTACGGAGGTTTCCATGCACATCGTTCAAGGCCGGTCCCTGCGCGCCCTCGTCGCCTCGGTCGGCGTCATCGTCGTACTCGCGACCGGATGCGCCACGTCGGCGAGACCGGCGAGCCCGCGCGTACTGCAACCCGTTTCCGCCCCTGCTTCATCGGAGAAGCCGGCCGAGACGCCATCGCCGAAAGGCGGCCGTCGGACGCCCGCGCCCGGATACGCGGATCCTCTCGATCGATACGCGTACCGGGAGGCGTTCGGACGGTGCGCGTCGCTCGGAGTGGCGACGGTCGCGGACGCATACGGAGCACCGTCGTCGGACCCCGTCTCCGCCGCGACCGCGTACGCGGAGCACAGCTATCCGAGGACGACCCATTTCCGCGGGGCCGCGACGGAAGGATGCCTCGACGGCTTCTCCCATCGAGCCTGACACGAACGCATCGACACGGAAGGAACGCACATGCACGCGATCGCAACGCTCCACCTCGTCGCCGCCGACGTCGCCTCGCGCGAGCCGGGGCTCGGGCACTATCTGCGCTACGGCGGGATCCTGCTGGGGACGATCGTCCTCGTCTCGATCTGGATGGTGCGTACGTGGCGGAACGCGCCGGATCCGCAGGAACGCTGGCGCGAGGCGCGGGACGACCGCTCCGACCACGGGGACGCGAAGGCGACGCGATGAGAAGGGCGACTCATCTGCCCGGCGTCCGGTTCTCGATCTCCCACGCGTGGTCGAGCACGTGCCACGCGGAGCGCCGGACGAAGTAGCGGACCGTCATCATCTTTCCGCCGCGCGGTCCGCGAGCCGGAACCCCTTCGCGGACGCTGCGGTCGAGCGCCTCGGTGACGGCCGCGCGAAGGTCCTCCGCCGCAGCCCAGGGATCGCGCTCGTCCACCTTCGGAGGCTGTCCCGCGATCTTCCGGAGGTACGACGCGTCGGCGGAGAACACGTGAGCGACGATCTTCTGGAGCGACCGACCCCCGCCACGCGGACCGGTGCGGAGGTTCCTTCCGCGCGCCGCGTCCGCCGCGGCGTCGAAGGCTCTCCACGTCGCGCCGAGGATCGAGCGGAGCCTGCGCAGCTCCCCGGCGTCCACCGGCGCGGCCTCCGCCTTCGCGGAGATGCTCGGAGCGCCGAACTCGGTCCCTGCGTCTCCCTTGGAGCGCTCGACGACGACGAGCGAGGCCGCGTCCTTCGGGGGACGGAACGAGATCCGCGAGGCTCGCATCACCGCCGCGTATCGAGGCGCGTACGCGATCAGCGCCTCCAGCGCCTCCTCCTCGTCTCTCGCGCTCCGCGACCAACCGGGCCACGCGAGCGCGCTCGCGAACGTCCTCTTCGATCCCCGCTCGACCGCAACGTCGAACGCCGTGCCTCTCACCTCCGAACTTGCCGTTCCGGGAGCCGCTCCGTAGGCTTCGCAGCGAAGCGTATCTCCACCGAGGCGAGGCTTTGAGGCCTCGCCCCTTCCCCTCGGAGGCAGATATGACAGATGCACTTCGCTGTCCCTCGTGTCGTTCCGTTCAGGTCGATGCGAGCGAGGACGACCGCCATCACTGTCGCGTTTGCGGAACGGATTGGCGGCCGAGCAAGCGCCGGAGCGGCGATCGCGATTACGTCCGCGCGCTCCGTCACGACCGCTACGAGCAGCGGGAGCCCGGGTCGCTCTGGAGCCGCAAGGCGTAACTCCCGGGCACCACCACGTGCGCGGCGTGGCCGGCGCGCACGTGGCCTCACTACGATGCCTCCTGACATGGAGGCCTCCACGCCGTCGGGCTCTCGGAGCCGTGTGCTCACCGCCGCTCCGCCCCGCTTCACCTCCGCGGATGCCGAGGCCGTCGCACGACGCGTCTTCGGCGTCGAGGGGCGCGGCTCGGAGCTCGGCAGCGAGCGCGACCAGAACTTCCGGATCGAGGACGCGTCCGGACCCTCGTACGTTCTGAAGATCTCCAACAGCGGTGAGGATCGCGCCGTTCTCGAGATGGAAACGGGGGCGATCCTCCACGCCGCGGGTGCCGATCCGGAGCTTCCGCTCCCCGAGCCCCTTCCGGCGACCGACGGCACGTTCATGTCGGAGGTGGAGGGACCCGACGGCTCGCGACACCTCGTCCGGCTGCTCACGTTCCTCGACGGCTACGACGTCGACGCGCCCGATGTTCCCGCGTCGGCGCTCTACGAACTCGGTCGCACCGCCGCGCGTATGGGGCGCGCTCTCCGCGGCTTCTTCCATCCCGCGGCGGGGCGGGAGCTCCTCTGGGACGCGAAGAACCTTCCGAACCTCCGGCCGATGCTCGAGCACGTCGGCGCCGAACGAAGGGAGGTCGTTCGCGGTGTCCTGGATCGCTTCGAGACGAACGTCGCTCCGGTGCTGGGAACGCTGCGGGCGCAGCTCGTGCACGGGGACCTCTCGCTCGGAAACGTCCTCGTCGACCGGCAGGGGAACGTGACGGGCATCGTCGACTTCGGAGACATGACGCATACCGCGCTCGCGTGCGATCTGACGGCGGCGCTCGCGTCGTTCGTCCGCGGCAGAACCGACGCGGTGGAATCGCTCGCGAGCGTCCTGGCCGGCTACGGCTCCGTCACGCCGATCGAGCCGGAGGAGGCCGCGATCCTGAGCGACCTGCTGCTCGGCCGCCTGTGCACGACGCTCCTCGTCTCCGCCTGGCGCGTGCGGCAGTACCCCGAGAACGCGGAGTACATCCAGGCGTGGGATCCCCACTCCTGGCAGCTGCTCGCGACGCTGGACGACATCGGCTTCGATCGGGCGACGGAGCTCGTCCGCGGTCTCTGCGGACCGTCGGCCGCTGCGATCTCGCTCCCGCCCCAGGACGACGACGTGACGCTCCTCGAACGGCGCCGCCGGGTCCTGGGCGGCGAGCTCGGCGAGCTCTCCTACGCGCGCCCGCTGCATCTCGTCCGCGGCGCGGGAACACGCATGTACGACGCCGACGGAAACGCGTATCTCGACGCGTACAACAACGTTCCGGTCGTCGGCCACAGCCATCCCCGCGTCGTCGCCGCGATCGCGGAGCAGGCGCGACGCCTCAACACCAACACTCGCTACCTGCACGAGAACGTCGTGACCCTCGCGGAGCGTCTCACGGCTTCGATGCCTGAGGAACTCGACACGTGCGTCTTCGTGAACTCCGGAAGCGAGGCGAACGACGCCGCGATGCGGTTCGCGCTCCGCGTCACGGGCAACACGGGCGCGATCGTGACGCGGTTCGCCTACCACGGCGTGAGTATCGCGATCGGCGACCTCAGTCCCGAGGAGTGGCCGGGCGGTCGGCAGCCACCACACGTGGAGACGATCCCGGCGCCGTCCGAGACGTCCGCCGACTGGACCCAGCGCGCGAGCGCGGACATGGAACGGGCGATCGCCGCTCTGGCGGAGCGCGGGGTGGAGCCCGCCGTCGTGATGATCGACACGGGCTACACGAGCGACGGCGTCTTCGCTCCGCCGCCGGCGTACCTCCGGGAGATCGTGGAGCGAACGCATGCCGCCGGCGCGCTCTTCGTGGCCGACGAGGTGCAGGCCGGCTACGGACGATGCGGGGTGAACCTGTGGAGCTTCCAGGACTCGGGGGTGGTTCCGGACTTCGTCACCCTCGGCAAGCCGATGGGGAACGGCCATCCCGTCGCGGCGACCGTCATGCGCCGCGAGATCGCCGAGCGATACGCCCGCG
This sequence comes from Actinomycetota bacterium, assembly GCA_045805245.1. Taxonomy (GTDB): domain Bacteria; phylum Actinomycetota; class UBA4738; order UBA4738; family JBJMLN01; genus JBJMLN01. Next base: position 18,040 of record JBJMLP010000281.1, read on the forward strand.
GCGAGGCGTTCTTCAGCACGTTCGGCGGCAATCCGGTCGCGTGCGCGGCCGCGCTCGCGGTCCTCGACGTTCTCCGCGACGAGGACCTCGTCCGCAACACCGCCGAGATCGGCGCGCATCTGCGGGCGTCGCTCCTGCGTCTCCGGGAGCGTTTTCCACTCGTGGCCGACGTGCGCGGACGCGGGCTGCTGATCGGTGTCGAACTGGCCGAGGAGGGACGGCCCGCGGCGGAGGCGGCCGCGGCGGTTTCCAACGGCATGCGCGAACGAGGGGTCCTCATCGGCACGACGGGCCCGGACGGGAACGCCCTCAAGATCCGGCCGCCGCTCGTCGTTTCTCGCGAGGACGCCGACACGATCGCGGCGACGCTCGAGGAGACGCTCTCCAGGGTCGCTGAGTGATCGATCCGCCCGGGTTCGACCGCGGCGGTCCTGGGAATGGTCGGAAAACGCGACGATCGCGCGCCGGGAGACTTCCGCGCGATCAGGAAAGGAGTTCCCATGAGAAGAGTCTTCGCGACCGCATTCCTGGGCATGGCCTGCGTCGGCCTGCTGGCAGGTCCGGCCCTCGCTGCGAACCAGCAGACGAACGGCCAGGGCCTCACGAACCAGGCCAACACGCTCGGATTCAACGCGAAAGCCGACCTGCGCGGACATCTCACGTATGTCGCGCACGACGGATCAGGTCTGCAGATCAAGTGTCACGGGTACGACTCGTACCGGTTCGCGCTGACCGCGGCGGGCTTTCCTCGCACGCGCGTGACGGCGACGTGCGTGGACCAGAACGGAACGACGGTGTACATCAAGGTGTACTTCATCGACAAGGGAGAGCCCGGCGTCGACGACAAAGTGCTCTTCTACGCGTCGTACGATGCGACCTACCGGCACAACGCGGAGCTGGACCCGAACGCGTTCGTCGATGCGGGCGTGATCAGCGACGGCAACGTACAGATCCACTTCTCGTAGCGACGGGAAGGTCCCTGCGACCGGGTCCCGGAGTCCCCGCTAGACTCCGGGGTCCGGCCGCTCTGCACGTCCGAAGGGACCGCCCATGAGCCAGTCACCGACCGCCGCCGACGCGCTCCGATCGAGCCCGTTCTTCGCCGAGCTTCCCGCCGACGCGATCGAGGAGATCCTCAACGTCGCGCAACCGGCCACGTTCGAGGCCGGATCGGCGATCGTGGAGGAGGGCGACGCCGCCGACGGCATGTACATCGTCGTGGGAGGCACCGCCGAGGTGGATGTCGGCGGCCGGTTCCACCGGCTCAAGGCGGGCGACTTCTTCGGAGAGATGGCGCTGATCACGGCGAGCAAGCGTCTCGCGACCGTCAAGGCAGCCGAGCACGTCGAGGCGCTGAAGGTCCCCGCGGAGGAGTTCCGCGAGCTCCTCAACCGTCGCCCGGAGATCGCGATCGCGATGCTCGCGGGAGTCATCCAGCGCCTCCGAGAGGTCGAGCAGCGCGTCGACGCCTGGATGGGCACCTGAGGTTGCGCTCCGGCGCGACCAACGTGGGGCGATCCGCGCACGGTTGACAGCGGTTCCCCTGCCGATATCCTTCGGAAGCTATCCATCCGGAGGGAGGTTCCACATGCGGTTCCGTACCATCGCGGTCGCGGTCGCGACCACCGCGATGATGGTCGGACCGGCGTTCGTGCACGGCGCGCTCAGCAGCGTGGCCGGAGCCAAGAAGGAATGCACGATCACCGGCACGGCCGCGGATGACGATCTGACCGGTACCACCCGGGACGACGTCATCTGCACCAAGGCTGGCGCCGACAGCGCCAGCGGCGGAGAAGGCAACGACATCATCCGCGGCGGCCAGGGCGATGACAACGCGCTCGAGGGCGAGGACGGATCGGATGTCGTCAAGGGCCAGGCCGACGACGACACCGTCGAGGGCGAGGACCAGAACGACGAGCTCTACGGCGGCCAGGGCGACGACAACGTCGGCGAGAACTATCAGCCCGTCGGAGAAGGCGGAAACGACTTCTTGAAGTCGCGGGACAACGTCTCCGGGAACGACCAGGTGTACCCGGACCCCGGCACCGACACCTGCTCGATCGACGCGGGTGACACGATCAACGGAACCTGCGACCTCTAGATCTCGGTCGAAGCCAAAAGGGCCCGGGACGCGGAAACGCGTCCCGGGCCCGTTCCGTCTCTCAGCCCTTCTGTCGCTCCCGGTCGCGCTCGCCACGCCTCCGCTGGCGCCGGCCTCCACCGCCACCATCACCACTTCGGCCACCGCCCGCACGTCTGCGGCGACGTTCGCGCAACCGGCCCGGGACCGAGGTCAGAACGAGCAGCGCGACGATGATCACGATGATCAGGAGGTAGCCACGCGTTCCGCTGAAGACGCCGGTCTTCGGTGAGGGCGTCACTCCCGGAGGGGCGCCGGACGGAACCGTCGCCGAGGTGTGGAGCGTCTCCCCGTTCACCTTGATGGAGAGGTCGAGCTTCTCCCCGGGGCCCGCGTGCGACTGGTAGGAGAGGAGGAACTGATCTCCGATCCGGTGCGCGAGAGCGTTGTTGACCTGCGAGAGCGTGCCGGGTGCCGCGGCCTCGACGGTCCCGCCGGTTGAGCTCGAGAGTGAGGAGAGGTCGCTCCCCGGCTTTCCGTCGACGACGATCGCCGAGACGCGTGCGGTCGATCCCTCCACCCGCTTCGAAGTGGAGGAGGAGATCGACTGCGCCGCCGTCGAGCCGCCGGAGAACACGACGATGTTGCGCTGCCCTCGCGGCGCGATGGCTCCCTTCACCGCGGCATCGAGCCCGTCACCGAGCGAAGCCGGCGCGCTCGACGCCTTGATGGACTCGAGCGCTCGGCGCGCCTCGGGTTGATCGTGGAACACCGCCTTCTGCAGCACCTGCGGCTTCGACGCGAGCGTGACGACGCCGAACGGAACGGTGTTCGGGACGGTCGAGATGAAGTCGTGCGCCGCTCCGAGCATCGCTTTCAGCTCGCTCGCCGAGACGTCCTTGGAGTTGTCGATCGCGAGCACGACCGACTGGTACTCGCCGTTCGAGACGGCAAGCGACTTCACGATCACGCCGTGTCGTCCTCCCTGCTGCATCTGCGTGCCGTTCTCCGTCAAGAGGACGTCGTCGACCTTGAGGTCCTTCGTTCCGGGGACGCTCAGGGTCACGAGGACGGACGGGAAATCGCCGACGTTGGTGGAGACGACCTGCGTCGGTCCGAGCGGCGCTTCAGCGCCGGAGAGGGCCGCGGCCACACCGGGCGACAACACGAAAGCCGCCGTCACGGCTGCGATCGACCATCCGATCCGTCTGTGTGCCATCGAGCCTGCCATTCCGCCTCCGCTACGCCTTCGGGCCTCGGGATGCGCCAGCCTACCGGCCAGGTCCGAATCAGGAGGCGCCTTCCCGAAGCGCGATACCGCGCTTCCGGTAGTGGGGAGCACTCACTCCCGGGTGATTCCCGCCAACGCGTGAACGATCGGCCTCGGGAACCTGGACCGGTGAAAGAGGCGTTGCTACCCTCGGTTGTTCCAGCGCGCAACGGGGTCAGAAAGCCGAGACGCCGTCCGCAACCGTCGCGCGGCGAAAGGACCAGATGCCACTCTCCAGACGTGCCTTCCTGAAATACGCGGCCGCCGGCGCCGGCGCAGCTGCGCTTCCGTCGATCCTGCCGACGCGCGCGTTCGCGGTAACCGGCAATGCCGCGTGTCTCTGGGGCGCCTTTCCGGACCCCGGTGCGAACGCGAGCACGGCCCAGGTCGAGAAC
>JBJMLP010000282.1:0-2600 GCA_045805245.1 Actinomycetota bacterium
CCAGCTGGTGGTGGGAGTGCTCGACAACCCGTCCAAGGCGCCGTTGTTCGGCGTCGAGGACCGGGTCGCGATGCTGAAGGCCGTGACCGCCGACCTCGACGGGGTGGAGGTGGCGTCCTTCGCCGGGCTCCTCGTGGATTTCGCGGAGTCCCGGGGCATCGGGACGATCGTAAAGGGCCTGCGGGCCGTATCCGACTTCGACTACGAGTTGCAGATGGCACAGATGAATCACCGACTCCGGGGCGTGGAGACCTTCTTCATGTCGACGGATCCCAACTGGTCCTACCTCTCCTCCTCGCTGGTGCGGGAGGTCGCTCGCTTCGGCGGCGACGTCTCCACGCTCGTGCCGGAGGTCGTCACCGAGCGCCTCGCCGAGAAGCTGGGGAGCGCCGACTGATGGATCTCGCGGCCGGGCTCCAGCAGCTCGAGGACATGGTGACGCAAGCGAAGTCGATGCCGCTGTCCTCCTCCGCGTTGCTGAACCGCGACGAGGTGCTCGAGCTCCTCGCGCAGATGCGGGACTCGCTTCCGGAGGAGATCAGGCAGGCGCGCTGGATCGTGAAGGACCGCGAGGATCTCCTCGCGAAAGCCCGGAACGACGCCGACCAGATCTTGGAGAAGGCGCGGTCGGAGCAGCTGCGGATGGCATCCCGCGAGGAGGTCGTCCGGCGCGCGAAGGAGGAGGCCGAACGGCTCATCGCCGAAGCGGAGCGCGAGGCGAGGGAGACGCGGCTCGAGGCCGAGGACTACGTCGACTCGAAACTTGCGCAGTTCGAGATCGTGCTCAACAAGATCCAAGACAGCATGCGCCGCTCCGAAGCCGCTCTGAGCAAGACCGTGGACCAGGTCGGAGCGGGACGCGACCGGTTGCGCGGGATGGCGCATCCGGCCGGGCAGCTCGCACCGCCCGAGGAGCCGTCGCAGGAACCCGCGATGGCCGAGGGAGAGGAGGAAGCGTGATGAACCCGATCGATGTCCGGGAGCTCGCCGAGCATCCCGGTTCCTCCAAACGCGTGCATCTTCGCGAGGCGGTTCCCGGTCTCGCGCTCCAGCTCGCCGAGGTGCCGCCCGACGCCCCGATCGAGGGCGAGCTCCTCCTCGAGAACGTGGTCGAGGGCATCTTCGTTTCCGGCGAGGTGGAGGGCCGCATGGTGCTCCAGTGCGCGCGGTGTCTCTCCTCCTTCGATCGGGACTTCTCGGTGGAGGTCGGCGACCTGTTCTCGACCGAGGCCGATCCCGTCGACGAGGACATCTATCCGATCGAGGACGCCGGGAGCCTCGACCCAGAGCCGATGGTTCGCGACGCGGTGCTCCTCTCGATGCCGTTCTCGCCGCTCTGCCGACCGGATTGCAAGGGCCTGTGCGAGCGATGCGGGCGCGACCGCAACCTCGGGGAGTGCTCATGCGGCGACGCTCCCGCAGACCCGCGGTGGGCGGGGCTCGAGCACCTGTTCAACAGCTAGGACGAGGAGGGAGACGACGTGGCGGTTCCGAAGAGGCGACAGAGCAAGACCCGCGGCGACAAGCGCGCGGCGAACTGGAAGGGCTCCGCGCCGACGTACTCGGAATGCCCCCAGTGCCACCAGCCGAAGCTCCCGCACCGCGTGTGCGGCAACTGCGGCTATTACGCCGGCCGGCAGGCCATCGAGGTCGAGTAGCCGGTGGCGGGGACGCCCGGCCTGACGCAGGCGAGGGGGGAGCGGCGCAACCCCACGCTCGACTCGGCGCTGCAGGTCCGATTCCGCGACCACGAGCTTCGGCGCATCTCGCTCACGCACCGTTCGTACGCGTTCGAGAACGATCTGCGGGAGACGAACGAGCGACTCGAGTTCCTCGGCGACGCGGTGCTCGGCATCGTGATCACCGACCTCGCGTACCGGCGGTTCCCCGATCTCTCCGAGGGGGAGCTCGCGAAGCTTCGCGCGGCGACCGTCAACATGACGACCCTCGCGGAGGTCGCGCGCGAGCTCGGCCTGGGAGAGCTCGTGCTGCTCGGCAAGGGCGAGGAGATGAGCGGTGGACGAGACAAGCCGAGCATCCTCGCCGACGCGATGGAGGCGGTCCTCGGTGCCGTGTACCTCGACCGGGGACTCAACGGCTCCCGGAAGCTGATCGAGCGGCTGTTCTGGCCGCGGATGGACGCCTACGCCCGGGGCGAAGGCGAGCGCGACTTCAAGACGATGTTGCAGGAACTCGCGTCTCAGGATCTCCACGCGATGCCTGATTACCGGCTCTCCGAGCGGGGCCCGGATCACGAGAAGGAGTTCACCGCAACGGTGCACCTGGCGGGCAAAGCGTGGGGGAGCGGCGTCGGACGCTCCAAGAAGGAAGCGGAGCAGCAGGCCGCTCGCGAGGCGTTCGAGCGACTGTCCGGGGCCGAGAGCTCGGAGGAGATCGATGCGCCGCCGGCGCGGCAGCGGCCGCGCCCCGCGGGATCACGAGGAGGATAGGTGGAGCTTCCCGAAGTCGAAGTGATGCGACGCGACCTGGAGAAGGACGTGGTGGGCCGCCGCTTCAAGGAGGTGGAGGTCCGCCCGACCAAGAACGCGATGCGCGTGATCCGCCGCCACGGCAAGCGCAAGGAGTTCAGCGCGCTCCTC
>JBJMLP010000283.1:0-4102 GCA_045805245.1 Actinomycetota bacterium
CCGCATCCACACTTTCATCGCCACGTCGGCGCTGCACATGGAGAAGAAGCTGCGGATGACGCCCGAGCAGGTGCTCGAGCAGGCAAAGCAGTCGGTGCGCTTCGCGCGCAACCTCTGCGGCGACATCGAGTTCTCGCCGGAGGACGGCTACCGCAGCGATCCCGATTTTCTCTGCCGCGTGCTGGAGGCCGTCATCGCCGAAGGTGCGACGACGATCAACGTGCCGGACACGGTCGGCTACGCGATGCCCCACGAGTTCGGTGAGCTCGTCCGCCGCGTTCGCGAGGCCACGCCGGACACCGTGACGATCTCGACGCACTGCCACAACGATCTGGGCCTCGCGGTCGCGAACTCCCTCGCGGGCATCGTCAACGGCGCGCGCCAGATCGAGGTCGCCGTCAACGGCATCGGCGAGCGAGCCGGCAACTGCTCGCTCGAGGAGGTCGCGATGATCGTCGCGACGCGCGGAAAGACGCTCGGCGTCGGCACGCAGCTGAACCTCCGGGAGATCATCCGCACGTCGCGGTTGGTCTCCGCGCTGACGGGCTACTCCGTGCAGCCGAACAAGGCCGTGGTCGGGGCGTCGGCGTTTGCCCACGAGTCGGGCATCCACCAGCACGGGGTGCTCACGAACCGGGCGACCTACGAGATCATGGACCCGACCGAGATCGGGCTGGAGGGAAACCGCCTGGTCCTCGGCAAGCACTCCGGCCGTCACGCGTTCGCCGACGCGCTGAAGAAGATCGGTTACGAGCTCGACGCGGAGCACCTCGACCGCGCGTTCGCGCGCTTCAAGGAGCTCGCGGACCGCAAGATCCAGCTCACCGACCAGGACCTCGAGGCGATCGTCGCCGAGGAGATGGGAGCGTCGGACAACGACTTCCTTCTCCTGGAGTCCCTCCAGATGGCGGGAGGGACGCATCTGTCGCCGACCGCGACCGTGCGGCTGCGGAGAGGTGAGGAGCTGATCGAGGAGTCCGCGATGGGCGACGGCATGATCGATGCGGCATGCGGCGCGATCCAGCGTGCCGCCGGCGTGGAGGCGCGCCTGGTGACGTTCAACGTCTCCTCGGTGACCGCGGGGTCGGACGCGCTCGGCGACGTCGTCGTGCAGCTCGACATCGAGGGCCGGCACGTGACCGGCCGCGGCGTCTCCGTCGACGTCGTGGAGGCCTCCGCTCGTGCGTACCTCGCGGCGATCAACCGCTGGTTCCAGGTCGCGACCTCCTCGAGCGGCACCGCCGAGGTCGAGGCAGCCGAGGAGCCTTCGTGAGCTCCCGTTCCTACCGGGTCGGCGTGATCCCGGGCGACGGCACCGGCCCCGAGGTCGTCCGCGAGGGCCTCAAGGTGATGGAGGCCGTCCGGAGCGGCTTCAAGGTCGACACCGTGGAGTACGACCTCGGCGGAGACCGCTACATGCGCACGGGCGAGGTCCTCCCGCAGCGCGCGCTCGACGAGATGCGCGGGCTCGACGGGCTGTATCTCGGCGCCGTCGGGCACCCGGACGTTCCTCCCGGCGTGCTGGAGCGAGGTCTGCTGCTGAAGATCCGCTTCGAGCTCGACCAGTACATCAACCTCCGTCCCGTCCGCCGCTATCCCGGCGTCGAGACGCTGATCCCCTCGCAGACCGAGCAGGACGTCGACTTCGTCGTCGTGCGTGAGAACTCCGAGGGACTGTACGCCGGCGCCGGCGGGAGCCAGCGCACGAACACGCCCTACGAGGTGGCCACGCAGGAGAGCATCAACACGCGCTACGGGGTGGAGCGCTGCATCCGCTTCGCCTTCGCGATGGCGAGCGGTCCCGACCGGCGCGGCCACGTCACGATGGTGCACAAGACGAACGTCCTGAACTACGCGGGCGACCTCTGGAATCGAACGTTCGAGCACGTTGCGTCCGCGCATCCCGAGGTGGACACCGCCTACGTGCACGTCGACGCCTGCTGCATCTACTTCTTGGAGGTTCCGCAGCGGTTCGACGTGATCGTCACCGACAACATGTTCGGCGACATCATCACGGACCTCGGAGCGATGATCCAGGGCGGCATGGGTGTCGCCGCGGGCGGGAACCTCAATCCTGAGGGCGTCTCGATGTTCGAGCCGATCGGCGGCACCGCGCCCGACCACGTCGGAAAGGGAACGATCAACCCGATCGCGGCGATCGCGGCCATGCAGATGCTCCTCGAGGTCCTCGGCGAGGCCGACGCGGCGAATCGGGTCGACCAAGGGATCCGCTTCGCGACATCGAAGATGTCCTCGATGCGCGCCGGGATGATGGGCTACTCGACCTCCGAGGTCGGCGACCTCGTCGTCGAGGGGGCGACCCGATGACCGGGGAGGGCGACGTAGGCCTCGCGGCGACAGGAACCACTTCGGAAGCGCCCGACGTCGAGCTCTACGACACGACGCTCCGCGACGGCGCGCAGCGCGCCGGACTCTCGTTCTCGATCGAGGACCGCCTGCGCATCCTGCACCGGGTCGACGCCGCCGGGTTCCCATTCGTGGAGGGCGGCTGGCCGGGCGCGAACCCGCGCGACACGGAGTTCTTCAGGCTCGCGAGCAAGGAGAAGCTCCAGCACTCGACGCTGACCGCGTTCGGCATGACCCGGAAGGCGGGAGAGCGCGCCGAGGACAGCTCGGTGCTGCGCGATCTCCTCGACGCCGAGACCGAATACGTCTGCATCGTCGGAAAGGCCTGGGACCTCCACGTCCGGGAGGCCCTCCGCACGAGCCTCGAGGAGGCCGTCGCGATGGTGCGCGACTCGGTGCGGTTCCTTCGAGCGCAGGGGCGGCGCGTCTTCTTCGACGCCGAGCACTTCTTCGACGGCTACCGGAGCGACCCCGACTTCGCGATGGCGGTGCTCGCCGCGGCGGAGGACGCTGGTTCCGAGCGCATCGTCCTCTGCGACACGAACGGCGGCACGCTCCCGCTCGACGTCGGCCGCGTCGTCGGATGGGTCTCCGAGCGGCTGGAGGCGCCGACCGGCATCCACGTCCACAACGACGCCGGATGCGCCGTCGCGAACTCGCTCGTCGCGGTCGAGCACGGCGCGTACCAGGTGCAGGGAACGATCAACGGCTACGGCGAGCGGACGGGGAACGCCGACCTCATCCCGATCGCGGCGAACCTCGCCGTGAAGATGGGAAAGCGCGTGCTCCCCGAGGGTTCCGTCGCGAGCCTCACGGAGCTCGCGCACTACGTCGCCGAGGTCGCGAACGTCACGCCGGACTCCCACCAGCCTTATGCGGGCCGCTACGCGTTCACGCACAAGGCGGGCCTGCACACCTCCGGCATCGCACGCCTGGCGGAGGCCTACGAGCACCTGCCTCCGGAGACCGTCGGAAATCACCGCGGGGTCGTCGCCTCCGATCTCGGAGGCCGGGCGACCCTCGGCATGAAGGCGACGGAGTTCGACCTCGAGCTCCACGACACCGCGGTGCCCGGGGTCCTGGAGGAGCTCAAGGACCGGGAAGCCCGTGGCTACACGTTCGAGGTGGCCGACGCGTCGCTCGAGCTCTTGATGCGGCGACACGACGGCTGGATCCAGCCCTTCTTCGAGGTGGAGAGCTTCCGCGCCTCGGTGGAGCAACGCGAGGGCGCGGCGGAGGCGCTGGCGGAGGCCACCGTCAAGGTTCGCGCCCGCGGCGAGCGGCACATCTCCACCGCGGAAGGACACGGCCCCGTCGGCGCACTGGACAACGCGCTCCGGAAGGCGCTGACGCCGCTCTATCCGGAGCTCGACGACATCTCGCTGGAGGACTACCGCGTGCGCGTCCTCGACGAGACGCACGGAACGGGAGCGGTGGTGCGGGTGTTGATCGATTCCTCGAACGGTCAGCGCGAATGGACGACGGTCGGGGTATCCGACAACATCATCGAGGCCTCATGGGAGGCGCTCACGGACTCCATGCTGTACGGCCTCCTCCATCCGCGCGAGGATCAGGCGGACGGCGAGGGCGTCGGCTAGGAGGACCTCCTCCGCTCCGCTGCGGTTCCCTTCGCCGGGTGATCGCACGGTGCGGTCCGTCTCCTCCGGAGATCGAACATCGCGTCCTTCGGTGCTCATGCCGCCTCCTCCATGCAGAGGAGGCAGGCGACCTCGTC
>JBJMLP010000284.1:0-4176 GCA_045805245.1 Actinomycetota bacterium
CAATCAATACCAACAACACGAACTTCCCATCTAGAAGCAGGATCTCCGTGATCCTCGCCGTGTAGACGTTGGAGCCGCTCCCCTCGAGCAGCCAGCCGTGCCACAGGCAGATCCGCATGGCCTAGAGATACACGCTTCCGTGCAGGTCGGGCACTACAATCGGCCTCCCAGTGCCCGCGATCAGCCACTTCTCCGCCCGCGAGATCCTCGACTCCAGAGCGACGCCCACCGTGGAGGTCGACGTCCTCCTCGAGGACGGCTCCTTCGGCCGCGCCGCGGTGCCCTCCGGCGCCTCGACCGGCGCCCACGAGGCGGTGGAGCTCCGCGACAGCGACCCGAAACGCTTCGGCGGCAAGGGGGTCCTCCGCGCCGTTGAGAACGTGACCGGGGAGATCTCCGGCGCCCTCACCGGGATGGAGGCGCTCGACCAGCGGGCCCTCGACGTTCGGATGCTGGAGCTCGACGCCACCGCGGACAAGTCGCGGCTCGGCGCCAACGCGATGCTGGGGGTCTCCCTCGCGGTCGCCGATGCCGCGTCGACGAGCGTCGATCTGCCGCTGTATCGGTACCTGGGCGGTCCGAACGCGCACACGCTCCCGGTTCCGATGATGAACGTGATCAACGGCGGCCGCCATGCCGACAACGATCTGGAGCTCCAGGAGATCATGATCGTTCCCCAGGGCGCCGCGACGTTCGCGGAGGCCCTCCGCTGGGGAGCGGAGGTGTTCGTCGCTCTGCACGGGGATCTGAAGCAGCGGGGTCTCGCCACCGGCGTCGGAGACGAGGGCGGCTTCGCGCCCGACGTCGGCTCGGCTTCCGCCGCGTTGGAGCTGCTCGTCGGTTCGATCGAGGCGACCGGCCTCGCGCCCGGTGGAGAGATCTCCCTCGCGATGGACGCGGCCGCGTCGGAGTTCTTCGACGACGGCAGCTATCACGTGGAGGAACGCAACCGCTCCGCGCAGGACATGGTCGGCTACTACCGCGAGCTGCTCGATGCGTTCCCGCTCGTCTCGATCGAGGACCCGCTCGCGGAGGACGACTGGGAGGGCTGGGGCGAGCTGACTCAGGAGCTCGGCGACCGCGTGCAGCTCGTCGGCGATGACGTCTTCGTCACGAATCCGGAGCGGCTCGCGCGCGGGCTGCGCGACCACGTCGCCAATGCGATCCTCGTCAAGGTCAATCAGATCGGAACGCTCACGGAGACGCTTGACGTCGTGGAGATGGCCCAGCGCGGATCCCTCGGCGTCGTGATCAGCCACCGCTCGGGGGAGACCGAGGACACGTCGATCGCCGACCTGGCGGTCGCCACGAACGCGGGCCAGATCAAGACCGGCGCGCCGTCACGCGGCGAGCGGACCGCGAAGTACAACCAGCTGCTTCGGATCGAGCAAGAGCTCGGTGAAGGAGCTCGCTACGCCGGGCCGGGCGTCTACGGGAGGCGCCTGTGAGCCGCGAAGGGACCGTCGCTGCGAAGCACGAGCCTGAGCAAGTCTCGGGAAGGGTGAAGTTCACCGCCCGGGCCATCGTCCTCGGCGTCGTCGTGATGCTGATCGGATTCGCCTTCATCGACCCGGTCCGGGCCTATCTGGGCGAGCGAGCCCATATCGCCCAGCTGGAGCGGCAGGCGCACACGCTGCAGGTTCAGAACACCACGCTCGAGAGCAAGGTGAAGCAGCTCCAGGACCCCGCCTACCTGGAGCGTCTCGCGCGCGAGTGCCTCGGCATGGTCAAACCGGGGGACATCGCCTTCGTCAGCGTTCCCAAGGGGAGCAAGACCGGCTCGCCTAGCTGCTGACTTTCGGCTCGTTCTCGGCCGAGCACGTCAAGAGTTCTGTGCCTGGAACCGATACTCCAGGCACGATGTCCCCCGCGAATCGTTCCGCTCCCGGCGTCTCCAGGCGTGCGCGATGGGCGGTGCGCAGGCTGTTCCACGCGCAGGAGGGAGCCTCCGCCGTCGAGTACGCGATCCTCTTGGCGATGATCGCGGCTGTGGTCATGGTCGTCGTGAAGGCACTGGGCGTGGACGTGCACGACCTCTTCGATTCCATCCACTTCTGAGCGGGAACGGCTACTCGCAGCTCGCTTGCCCGGAGTCCGAATAGGCTCGCTGTCCCGGAGCCGGCACGAACTCGTAGTCGTAGCTGTCGGGCTGGAGCGTCATCTTCAGCGTTCCGAACGAGTGGGCCTGATACGCGGCGAGATTCGCGGGCTGTTGCTTGTCGGTCGGGAAGTCGTTCTCGAAGGTGTCGCCGCCCGTGCCGACGATGAACTCTGCGGGTGCGTTCGGGTCCGGATGCCCGAATGCGTCCTGCGGCTTCCAGCGCTGGTAGTTGTGGAAGTGGCCGTTGAGGATGACGTCGACGCCCGCTTTGTCGAGCGCCTCGTACATCGGCTGCACGGTCAGCATCCCGATCGTCTCGCGGTACGGCCACCACGCGAAGAGCGGATGGTGGAAGTACGCGACGGTGCACGGGAACTCGCTGTTCGGATGCAGCGCGAGATCCTGCTGGAGCCAGGCGTACATCGAGGATCCGGGCCCGCAACCGTTCGTGTGCACGGGGTTCGTCGATACCGGCACGCCGCGGCCGAGGGCCGGGTTCCACGTCGTTCCCTTGCACGCCTCGGAGTTCAGCGCGATGAAATGCCAGCCCCCGAGGTTGTAGGAGTAGTACCCGCCACGGTTCGGATACGACCACCCTCCGTGCGGACGGGCGATCGCTCCGAAGTACTTGAGGTACCCCTTCATCCCGAGGGTGTACGTCTCGTGGTTCCCGGGCACCGGCCGCGTGATCGACTTCAGCGGTCCGAAGTACCGGTCGTAGTAGCTCTTGAAGTCCTCGAAGCTCCCGTGGAGGTATTGAAGATCCCCGAGCGCGAGGAACGCATCGGGCTTCATCTGCTCGATCCCCTTCGCGACCTCGTTGTAGCGGCAGCGACGGTTGTGCTGTCTCGGCAGCGACTTGCAGGCGATGTCTCCGACCGCGGCGATCACCGTATCGCTCCCGGAGGGGGAGGGGGGGCTCCCGTCAGCAGACGGACTCGTCTGCGCGGCCGCCCCGGTGCAGGCTGCGGCCGCAACGAGCAGGAGGGTCATCAGGGCCCTGATCGGGCGGGTTCGACTCAGGCGCGCACTCCCGGCGGACGGTCGAACGACCATACACCGAGCGTGCCTGCGCGCGCTCAAAGGGGCCACGACCGCGAGTTCCACGCCCTCCGATAGCTTGGGGAGCGTGAGCCGGGCGTTACGCAACGACGAGCGGGTCCTCACGCTCCGGGAGCTCAACCGGGCCACGCTCGCGCGGCAGCTGTTGCTCGAACGGAAACGGCTCCCGGTCGTGCAAGCCGTGGAGCGCGTCGCCTGCCTCCAGGCGCAGTGGGCCCCGGCTCCGTACGTCGGGCTGTGGTCCCGCGTGGACGGGTTCCGGCGTCCGGCGCTCGACCGGGCTCTGGCCGAACAGCGCGTCGTGAAGGCGACGTTGATGCGCGCGACCCTCCATCTCGTTTCGCGCGGCGACTATCCAGTGCTCCTCGCCGCCGTTCACGGCGGCGAGGCGCCGCTCCTGCGCCCGGACGCCGTCGCGTACGCCGACCGCGTGACGCCGGCGGTGCGCGAGTTCCTCGCCGACGGACCGCGATCGCGCACTGAGGTGTTCCAGCTTCTGGAGCGATCGCACGGCTTCGACCCGGATCATCCGACGCCCTGGGGCATCTGGTTCGCGATCCGCACGCGAGGGCACGTGGTGCACGCGCCGGAGTCCGCGTTCTGGAACGCAGGATCACGCATGCGGTTCGTTGCGCTCAAAGAGATCGCGCTCCCGGATCCGACGATCGCGCGAGTGGAGCTCGTCCGCCGATATCTCGCCGCGTTCGGGCCCGCGACGCGCGCGGACATCGCGGACTGGAGCGGCCTGCGCGTGAAGGACTTCGCGCCGGCGATCGAGGCGCTGGAGCCGCTCCGTCGTTTCCGGACCGAAGAGGGAAAGGAGCTCCTCGACCTGCCGCGCGCTCCGCTTCCGTCGGGAGATGTGCCCGCACCGGTGCGGTTCCTTCCGAAATGGGACAGCCTCTTGCTCGGCCACAAGGACCGTCGCCGCATCATGTCGGACGAGGTGCGCCGGGCCGTCATCGCGACGAATGGCGACGTCCTGCAGACGTTCCTCGTCGACGGCAGGGTCG
>JBJMLP010000285.1:0-2751 GCA_045805245.1 Actinomycetota bacterium
GAGTCCGGACCGGGCAGCGCTGCGGATCGCGGCGACGCGGCTCCCCACGCCGAGCTTGCCGTAGATGCGGCCGAGGTGCGTCGTCACCGTGCGCTCCCGCACGCCGAGGCGGTTCGCGATCTGGCGCGACGTGAGGCCCTCCGCCGCGACGGCGAGGACCTGCAGCTCGCGCGCCGTCAGGACCGCGTCGGCGTCACGGCGGCGCTCGATGTCGTTCGCGATCTCTGGGATCCAGGTCGTCGGCGCTCCTGCGAGGACCATCTCCCCCGTCGCCGCCTCCCGGAGAGCCTGGAGGAACTCGAGCGGCGCGGCGTTCTTGTCGACGAACCCGTCCGCTCCCACGAACAGCGCGCGGGAGACGCTCACCGTCTCGGCGTTCGCGCCGCAGCCCAGGATGCAGAGGGTCGGGTAGCGCTCGCGCAGCGTGCGGATCAGCCAGTACGCGTCCTGCTCTCCCTCGAGACCGAGGCCGACGAGCGCGATGAGACGGCGGCGCGGATAGCCGGCGACCGCCTCGATGCCCTCATCGGCCGTCGCCGCCTGGGCGACCACGGCCATGTCGGGCTGGTCGTCGATCAGGAGCGCGATGCCGGCGCGGACGACGTGCAGCGGGTCGATCACGACGACGTTCAGCCGCTTCGTGATCGCGACGGGGCGCGAAGGGGTTGACTTCAAAGGCATCGTTTCGTTCCCCGAGCGTACGGGAGAGCCGGTGCTCGAGCCACGACTCGTTGTGCTCACTTTGCGCATCCTCCACGCTTCCGAAGCGGGCTCCGATCACCCTAGGTCGATGAGGCCCAGCGCAACAGCTCGCGACAGCGCCTGAACCCTCGTTCGCGCCCCGAGCTTCCGGTAGAGCTTCGCGATATGTGTCTCGACCGTCTTCGGCGAAAGGTTGAGCCGGGAAGCGACCTGCCTGGTGGAGAGGCCCTCGCTGATGAGCCCGAGCACCTCGAGCTCTCTCGGCGTGATGGAGGCCGCGACGTCGGAGTACTCGCGCGCCTGTCGTGCGACGCGCCCGAGCTGCCGGAGGGCGGCCCGTTCCTGCTCTGGGTCGAATCCGCTCTCCCCGGCCGTGATGGCGTGGAGCGCCGCCGAGAGCCGCTTCGCGTCACCGGAGCGCTCGACGAGTCCGGCGAGGCCACCGCGGAGGCACTCGAGCACGGTGCGGTCGTCGACGACGTCCGCCAGCCCGAGGATCGCCGTGTCGGGAGCGTCCTCCAGCAGGCGACGCGCGAGCTCGAGGCCGTCCCCTCCGGAGATCGCGAGGTCGAGGGCCACGACCTGAGGCAGACGGGTCCCGTGACTCTCCCACCAGGAGACGGCGCCGCCCGCCTCCGCGAACTCGGCCGCGACCTGAAGGTCCGGCGATTCCTCGCAGACGGAGCGGATCAGCTCCCGGTACGCGTGATGCCCCTCCGCGATGAGCACCGTGACGGGCGCGAGACCCTCGAGCGAGTTCCCCGCGCCGGGCATGGATCGAGGCTACTCCCGGCGGGCCGCCTCAGCGCCATTTTCCACGGCGACGCGCCGTTCCGCTCCGCGACCGGCGCCAGAGATTCGCACCACCGCCTGAGGCAAGCGCGCATATCGGAGAGACTGAAGGCTGATGTCCGAACGGCCGGCGAACCACCTCGCGGGGTCGACGAGCCCCTACCTCCTGCAGCACGCGCACAACCCCGTCGACTGGTACCCCTGGGGCGACGAGGCGCTCCGCCGCGCGCGAGAGGAGGACAAGCCGATCCTGCTCTCGATCGGCTACGCGGCGTGCCACTGGTGCCACGTGATGGAGCGGGAGTCCTTCGAGGACGAGGCCACCGCGAAGCTCATGAACGAGCACTTCGTCTCCATCAAGGTCGACCGCGAGGAGCGGCCGGACCTCGACTCGATCTACATGGACGCGGTGCAGGCGTTGACGGGTCGCGGCGGATGGCCGATGACGGCATTCCTCTCCCCCGACGGTACGCCGTTCTACGCGGGGACGTACTTCCCGAACGAGCCGCGGCACGGGATGCCGGCGTTCCGCGACGTCCTGAACGCGATCGCGGCCGCGTGGCGCGACCGCCGCGACGACGCGCTCGAGCAAGGCAGCCGCGTCCTCGCCGGGATCGGACGGCTCGCGGAGGCGTCGGCGCCCGAAGACGCACTGGTCGAGGAGGTCCTGACGGGCGCGCTCTCGAATCTCCGACGCATGTACGACACGCGGTGGAGCGGATTCGGCGCGGCACCGAAGTTCCCGCAGCCGATGTCGCTCGAGTTCCTCCTGAAGGTCGCGGCTCGGGGGCATGCATCCCAAGCCGACACCGACGCGCGCGACATGCTCACCGGAACCCTCGACCGCATGGCCGCGGGCGGCATCCACGACCACGTCGGGGGAGGCTTCCACCGATACTCGGTCGACGAGCGCTGGCACGTTCCGCAATTAGAAAAGATGCTCTCGGACAACGCGCAGGTCGCCCGCCTGTACCTCCGCGCGTGGCAGGTCACCGGCGAGAAGCGGCACGCGATCGTCGCCCGTCGAACGCTCGAGTACCTCCTTCGGGAGATGCGAGCTCCGGCCGGCGGCTTCTTCTCGTCGCAGGACGCGGACTCCGAGGGCGTGGAGGGGAAGTTCTTCGTCTGGTCCTACGAAGAGCTCCTCGACGTCGCCGACGAGACGGTGGCGATGGCGTTCGGCGCGGTTCCGGAAGGGAACTGGGAGGGAACGAACGTGCTCTGGCATCCCTTCTCGGTCCCCGCGGTCGCCTCGGA
>JBJMLP010000286.1:0-3582 GCA_045805245.1 Actinomycetota bacterium
AGACAATCCCGAAACCACACCGTCGTCGCCGAACAGCACCCGCTCCACGTCGGGCGTGTCGGGAAGCATCGTGATCACGATGTCGGAGGCCTCCGCGACCTCGCGCGGAGACGACGCGCGCGCGGCCCCCGAGGAGACGACCTCGTCGACTGGCGGCGCCGACCTGGAGTGCACCGTCACCGGATAGCCGGCGCGCAACAGGTTGAGCGACATCGGCTTTCCCATGATCCCGAGGCCGATGAAGCCGACGCGCTCCCCCATCGTCAACTCCTCACCGCGCGGTCGGCGAGATCGAGCGCGCCGTCGATGATGTCGAAGCCCTCTGCCATCATCTCCTCGGAGATCATCAGCGGCGGGTTCGTCATCACCGAGTGCCACCGGATGAACGTGTACAGGCCGTGGTCGTCGAGGTACGCGGCGACCTGCTTCATCTCCTCGCTGGTGCCGCCGAACGGGGCGAGCGGCTCCATCGTGGAGCGGTCGCGGACGAGCTCCATGATGCCGAACAGCCCGATGTTGCGAACGAGCCCGACCGAGGGGTGGTTCGACAGCATCCTCTGATGGTGTTCGGCGAGCACGCCGCCCATGCGCTTCGCGTTCGCGATCAGGTCGTCCTCCTCATAGATCTGGAGGTTCGCGAGGGCCGCCGCGCACGCGAGCGGGTGGGAGTTGTACGTCAGCCCTCCCCAGAACACGTTCTCGCGGAAGTGATCCGCGACGTGCGGCCGCATCCCGACCGCGCCGAGCGGGACGTAGGAGCTCGTGAGCCCCTTCGCCATCGTGAGCATGTCGGGAACGACGCCCCAGTGGTCGACCGCGAACCACTCTCCGGTGCGGCCGAAGCCGGACATCACCTCGTCGGCGACCATGAGGATGCCGAACTCGTCGCAGAGCTCCCGAACGCCCTGGAGGTACCCCTCCGGCGGGATCAGGATGCCGTTCGTGCCCGTCACCGGCTCCAGGAAGAACGCCGCGATCGTCGCCGGTCCCTCGAGCTCGATCGTTTCTCGGAGGTAGCGCAGAGACTCCTCCGCGGAGTCCACCTCCCGCTGCGGGCCGTGGTAGGGATCGAGCACGTGCACGACTCCCGGGATCCCGGGCTCGTTCGGCCAGCGCCGAGGATCTCCCGTCAGCGTGATCGTGCCGCTCGTCGCGCCGTGGTAGGAGCGGTATCGCGCGAGGATCTTCTGCCGGCCGGTGACGAGCTTCGCGATCTTGATCGCGGTCTCGTTCGCCTCCGACCCACCGAGCGTGAAGAACACCTTGTCGATATCGCCCGGGAGGATCTTCGCGAGCTCGCGACCGAGCAACGCGCGCGGCTCGTGCGCCATGAACGGGGAGATGTACGCGAGCTTCTCCGCCTGGCGCGCGATCGCGTCGACTACACGTTTGTCGCCGTGGCCGACGTTCACGCCCATCAGCTGGCTGTTGAAGTCGAGGTAGCGCTTGCCGTCGGTCGTGAAGAACTCCGCGCCCTTCGCGGAGTCGACCGGGATCGGCTTGATGCCCTCCTGCGCCTGCCAGTCGAACAGCGTGTGGCGCAGGGAGAGGTCGACGATCTCCTGGGCGCTCAGATGCTCGGGCTCGTTGTCACTCATGTGGGTTGCCCCTCCCTCTCGTTGCCCTCGGCCGCGACTGCCGGCGCGACAGCCGGAGTCGCGCCGTTGGAACCGATCACGAAACTGTGCTCCGCTGCCCAGCGGAGCGGAACGACGTCTCCCGGCCGCGGGTCGATCGCACCGACCTCGTCGTTCAGACGGTGGACGGTGAGCCGCTCGCCGGTCTTGAGCTGGACGATCAGCTGGGTGAGCGAACCGAGATAGACGACGTCGGTGACGGTCGCACTGACCTGCGACGCTCGTGCCTGCCCGTCGACCGATCCGACCTTGATCCATTCCGGCCGGACGGTGATCTGAATCGAGGGCGCCGAGCCGCCGGGATCCGGAGCGAGGATGCGCTCCTGCGCCCCGAGATCCATCACGACCAGGCCGTCGTCGCGGCGGTCGGCCCGGACGGAGATGAGGTTCGACGTCCCGATGAAGCCCGCCACGAAGGCGCTCGCCGGACGCTGATACAGCTCCCGCGGCGTCGCGAGCTGCTCGACCACGCCTCCGTTCATCACGGCGATGCGATCGGACATCGTCATCGCCTCCTCCTGGTCATGAGTCACGTAGACGAAGGTCGTGCCGGTGCGCGACTGGAGCTCCTTGAGCTCGAGCTGCATCTCCTTGCGGAGCTTCAGGTCCAGTGCGCCGAGGGGCTCGTCGAGCAGCAGCGCCGCGGGACGGTTCACGAGCGCGCGCGCGAGCGCGACGCGCTGCTGCTGTCCGCCGGAGAGCTGGCCGGGCCGGCGGTCCGCCATCGCCTCGAGCTGAACGGTGCGGAGGATCTCCTGCGTGCGCGAGCGGATCTCCTCCGAGCCGAGCTTCTTGATCCGCGGGCCGAACGCGATGTTCTCCGCGACGGTCATGTGCGGGAACAGCGCGTAGGCCTGGAACACCATGTTCACGTTCCGCTTCGACGGCGGCACGTGGGTGACGTCCTGGCCCTGGAGGAGGAGGCTGCCCTCGTCGGGCTGCTCGAACCCGGCGATGAGACGGAGCGTCGTCGTCTTTCCGCATCCGGAGGGCCCCAGCATCGAGAAGAACTCTCCACCGGGGATCGTGATGGAGACGTCGTCCACCGCGGTCACCTCTCCGAAGCGCTTCGTGACCGACCGGACGAGGATCTCCCCCGCGCGACCGCCGTCGAGACGCGAACCGTTCTCGCTCATGATTCGATCCGGTTGAGCTTCGCGAAGCGATACGCGACCCAGGAGAACACCAACGTGATCGCGAGCAGGAGGAAGTTCAGAGCCGCGGCGCCGCCCCAGTCTCCCTGACCGAGGATCAGGTCGCGGACGCGCTGGCCCATCATGTAGGAGCCGGTGCCGCCGACGATATCCGCGGTGACGAAGTCCGTCAGCATCGGCAGGTACACGAGGATCAGCGCGATGAAGATGCCGGGCGCCGCGAGCGGGATCAGGATCCGTTTCGCCTGCGTCCACCAGCCGGCACCGAGATCCACCGCGGCCTCAAACATCCGCTTGTCGATGGCCTTCATCGCGGCGTAGATCGGGATCGTGGTGTACGTGATGTAGGACGCGGCAAGCGTCACGACGACGGCGAAGCGGCTGAAGAGCAGCCAGTTCACCGGCGGGCCCGGGATCAGCCAGTTGACGAGGCCGCCCTTGCCGAGGATGACCTGCCACGCGTAGACCTTCACGACCGGCGCGAGCTCGTCGGCCAGGACGAGCGCGAGCAGCAGGAACAGCTCCAGCTTCCCGGCCTTGAACGCCATGTAGTACGCGAGCGGCAGGCCGATCGCGAGCATGATGAGCATCGCCGTCGTTCCGATGAACATCGTCGTCCACGCGACCCTCAGGTTGATCGGGTCGGTGAGCACCTGCTGGTAGTGCGAGAGCGTGTATCCGCTCGAAGTGTTCGGCGGATACCGAACGACGCTCATCACGACCATGATCAGCATCGGCGCGAGGAACAGCACGATCAGCAGCACGACGGGGATGAACAGGATGCCGAAAGC